>JBNJFT010000081.1:0-1986 GCA_051747065.1 Bacteroidota bacterium
TATCAGTTTAAAAAATTGTATTTTTGTAGCATTGTGAAAATTTATAAAAGATAGATAGAAGTATGGAAAGGACCAATACGCCAATAGTAGAATTATTGAAAGATACGACTCCTGAGATTGAAGTTATAGCCAAAGGATGGGTTCGTACAAAAAGAGGGAATAAAAATGTAAAATTTATTGCTCTTAATGATGGTTCAACTATACATAATATTCAAATAGTAGCCGAAGCTGATAAGTTTGATGAGGATTTACTGAAACGCATAACTACCGGAGCAAGTATTGGCGTGAAGGGAAAATTGGTTGAGTCTATGGGGAAAGGTCAATCTGTCGAAATTCAGGCAGAAGAAATCACTCTATACGGAGAGGCCAACCCGGATCAATATCCTTTGCAGAAAAAAGGACATTCACTTGAATTTTTAAGAGAAATAGCACACCTGCGATTTCGCACGAACACGTTTGGTGCGGTAACTCGTATGCGTCATGCGATGTCTTTTGCAATCCATAAATATTTCAACGATAATGGTTTTTATTACCTGCATACTCCGATTATTACCGGATCTGACGCTGAGGGTGCCGGTGAGATGTTTCGGGTCACTACGTTTGATTTAAAGAATCCACCCTTAGATAAGGACGAGAATATAGACTATGAAAAAGACTTTTTCGGAAAGGAAACAAATCTGACGGTATCTGGCCAACTCGAGGCAGAACTTGGTGCTCTTGCACTCTCTAAGGTATTTACTTTTGGACCTACTTTCAGAGCGGAAAATTCAAATACACCACGACATCTTGCAGAGTTCTGGATGATTGAACCGGAAATGGCTTTTTACGATATTGATGACAATATGGATCTGGCAGAAGATTTTACAAGGTACCTCATTCAATATGCCCTTGACCATTGCATAGATGACCTGGAATTTCTTAATAAGATGTATGACAATGAGCTGATTGATAGATTAAAAAATGTCATTAACAATACTTACCAACGAATTACTTATACAGAAGCTATAGAAATTTTAGAGAAAGCAGAACAAAATTGGGAGTTTCCCGTAAAATGGGGTATCGACCTTCAATCAGAGCATGAGAAATACCTGGTTGAAAAACATTTTAAACGGCCTGTTATGGTGACGAACTACCCAAAAGCAATAAAGGCTTTCTATATGAAACAAAATGATGATAATAATACTGTTCGCGCTCTGGACGTTTTATTTCCGGGTATTGGGGAAGTAATTGGCGGTTCGCAGCGTGAAGAGGAATATGATAAATTGTATAACAGGATCAAAGAGCTTAATATTCCCGAGAAAGACCTTTGGTGGTATCTGGAGACGAGAAAATATGGAACAGTTCCACACAGTGGTTTTGGATTAGGCTTTGAACGTTTGATGTTGTTTGTTACAGGGATGAGCAATATACGTGATGTAATGCCTTTCCCGAGAACACCAAAAAATGCTGAATTTTAAGAAAGGGCGGTATGTTAAAGCAAAGTCTGGATCAAAAATTATTACAGAAACTCTCTCCCCAGCAAATACAAATGATAAAATTGCTGGAAATTCCTACTTTGCAGCTTGAACAAAGAATTAAGCATGAGATAGAGGAAAATCCGGTTCTTGAGGAAGGTGAAAATCAGGAAGCATCCGAAAACGATTATGATTCTGAAGAAGAGCAAAATACCTCCGGAGAAGATGAGTTTTCTTTTGATGATTATCTGAATGATGAGGATACACCTACATATAAATTGTATGCTAAAAATTCATCAAAAGATGACAAACATGAAGAAATTCCTTATAGAGTTAGTACCAGCCTCCATGAACATCTGGAAAGTCAGATTGGCTTAAAAAGTTTATCCGACCGTGAATATTTTTTTGCTACTTATCTTATAGGAAACATAGATGATGACGGGTATCTTAGGAGAAAGCTGGAATCAATAGTTAACGATCTGGCTTTCACTCAAAATATTAAAACTACAGAAGAGGAATTGGAAGATGTTCT
>JBNJFT010000081.1:2086-10305 GCA_051747065.1 Bacteroidota bacterium
TGATGACGGGTATCTTAGGAGAAAGCTGGAATCAATAGTTAACGATCTGGCTTTCACTCAAAATATTAAAACTACAGAAGAGGAATTGGAAGATGTTCTTAAAATTGTTCAGGATTTAGAACCCGTCGGGGTGGGGGCAAGGAATTTACGCGAATGCCTTTTGCTTCAAATCAAGGCTAAAGATCATGATGATCCTGCTGTTAAATTGGCAAGTAAAATCCTTGAACAATATTTTAATGAATTCACAAGGAAGCATTATGATAAGATTATAACACGAATGAAGATTACTGAGGATGAGTTAGAGTCAGCCTTTGAGGAAATACTCAAGCTGAATCCGAAACCCGGAAGCAATTTTGCTGAATCTGACAGTCGGGCTATTCAGACAATTGTCCCGGATTTTATTTTGGAAAATACCAACGGGAAACTAGAGCTTAGCCTCAATAGCAAAAATGCACCTGACCTTCGGATAAACAAGGATTACAGTGAAATGCTGGAGGCTTACCAAAAAAACAAAAAGAACCAGACAAAAAAACAAAAAGAAGCCATCAGTTTTGTTAAGCAGAAGCTTGATTCGGCAAAGTGGTTCATTGATGCTATCAAGCAACGCCAAAATACCTTGCTTTTAACTATGAATGCTATTATTGAGTATCAATATCAATTTTTCCTTCATGGCGACGAATCGAAATTGAAGCCAATGATACTTAAAGATATTTCAGATAAAACAGGCCTGGATATTTCTACAATTTCACGTGTAGCAAACAGTAAGTATATTCAAACGCCTTTTGGAATTTATCCACTGAAATATTTCTTTTCCGAGGGAATGCAGAATGAAGACGGAGAGGAGGTTTCAACTCGTCAGATCAAGTCTATTTTGAAAGAATGCATTGATAATGAAGACAAAACAAAACCTCTTACCGATGAGAAGCTGGCCAAAATATTAAAGGAAAAGGGTTACCCCATTGCAAGAAGGACTGTTGCGAAATACCGGGAGCAACTTAATCTACCCGTGGCCAGAATGAGAAAAGAAATTAGATAAACTCCTGTTAACAATGAACAAAACTATTGCTAAAATAATTTCTGCGGTTTTTAATCCACTTTTAATGCCCACCTACGCATTGCTGATACTTTTTGCCACAAATACCTATTTTACCTTTCTCCCTTTTGAAGCAAAGAAAGCAATTTTCCTGACCACTTTTATTAGCACATTTCTGTTGCCGCTTGCTTTTATTCCGCTTTTTATGTATCAAAAACTGATCAGGAATATTGAAATGAATAATAAGAAGGAGCGCCTTCTTCCTTTTTCTGTGGTGACTATATTGTATTTTTTGTCTTATTTCCTGATGGCTCAAATGGGAGTGCCGTCTACAATTTTGAAAATTATTCTGGCCGGGGGAATCTTGATTCTGATTATTGTTCTCATTACAATTCGATGGAAGATTAGTGTGCACATGGCCGGAATTGGTGCTTTATCAGCAACCCTTGTGGCTTTCAGTGTTTTATTAAAGGCCGATTTCATTGTCTTCTTGCTTGTTTCATTGTTTGTTGCAGGAATTTTGGGAACTGCCCGTATGATTTTAAAATCGCATACTCCCAGTGAAGTTTACGCCGGATTTGGACTGGGCGTTGCTGTTTTGTCATTGACCTATTTTGTTTTTTAGGCAATTTCAGAAGCCGTATTCATAAGCAGGCAATATGCTGAATTATAATAAGTTATCGAAAATTAAGCAAAGCGAAACCCCGGAAAATGCAAAAATGATTAAAAAGCAGGGTAGCAAGTAAGCAGTAAGCACTTTGCAGTAGGCAGTGAATATGCAGCACATAATGGATAAACAAATTGCTCTCCATAATCCGCATTAGAATAACCTAAAGTTTTGTGAGTTCTTTTTTTTCTCGATAATTCCGTAACCTCGTTTTTTGATAATTTTGGTTAATTTTAGTGCTGACAATTATTATTCAGGCTTGTAATAAGCTAATAATTATAGCTTTAAGTTTTTCTGAATGCGCCTAAATAGAATTTTATAAAACGCTCATTTTTTTAATTAACACTTTAAAATACCAGATACTATTTTTATATTTCGTTGATAGTTAGCTATATAGCATTCTGTATTCTTCATTCTGCCCGCCTGCCGGCCGGCAGGAATTCTTATAGATATTTAACATCTACTTCTGAATTTGCCATTCTAGGTTCCTAATTCTGGATTCTTATAGATTTTTCAGTCGCTACTTCTGAAACTGCCTAATTAAGGATATTTAATCGTTTTTCCAAATTTTGGCTATATGATTCTTTTGGAGGATAGTAGGTTAATGCTGATCGTATGTCTTTTTGAATTTGAATGTCGTTCTGATTTACACTATAAAAATATTTTCTTTTTGTTAGCCAACGGGCTAGATATTCCTGTTCCGTTTGACCGGGTGTTGGAACAAGGATTGCCTGTTTTCTGAGACGGATTAAATCCATTATTGAGGAATATCCGGAACGACATAGAATTAAATCCGAAGAACGTATAGTTTGTTCCATCGTTTTGGTGTCCATGTATGAGCATATTTCAAATGAGGATGGTTTTATTTTTAATGGTTGAAATGTCCCTCGGATCAATAAAATATTCAGATTGGAATTTTCTAATTGCTGAAATAGTTTTTTTTCCAGAATATTACGTTGTGGTTCTGGTCCCGATAGTATGATCAGTAAATCATATTTTTTGTTTTCTGTTGCTTCAGGAGAAATTTTTGTAAAACGTGAGAGCAAGCCAATCTCATATATTTTCTTTTGGTTCTTTTCGGTGTCAGACAGTGCCCCTGAAATGTTTAAATTGGATTTTTCATCCGGCAGCCATACTTCATCAAATTTTTTAATTAATTTATGTTGAATAAAATGAAATATTTCTCCAAATACTTTGACGGGCCTTGGAAACATGACTTTTAACTGGTGAGTGATAAATACATTGTAGGCCTTTGTGCTTCGTATGGTATATCTGTTATCAGAGATGATCATTTCGAAACGATGCTTTTTTACGAAATGTTTGATAAGAAAGTGTTCCCAAATTAATGAGATGAAAAGCAAAGGAAGTTGAATTAAAATGGCAATGATCTGGGAATTATATCGTGAATATCTTACTCTGTAATTGGGTATGTGAATATGCTTCAAATTCGGAAATTCTTCCTTTAAAAGTTTTCCGGAAGATCCTGAGCTGCCAATCCAGACTTCATGTTCCTGCTCGACACATTTTCTGATAATTGGAATAATTCGGGTGGCATGCCCCCAGCCCCAATCCAATGGACAGATTATAATTCTCATTAACTGCTGATTTGAGTTGCAAAACCTTTTTCTTCAACTTTTTTTGCAATTTCCTTTAATTCTTTTTCACTAACTTTTTCTATGTTTTCCGAAGGAGTGTCCCTTGCAATCGTATAGATCATTACCTGTTGAGGGTTGATCTTTACTAACAGTTCTAACCACGCATTAATTTCTTTTTCTGTTGTATTATCAAAATGTTGCCCATTATACGTTCCTCTAATGAACATTGTTTGTATAATAACTTTACTGTTGAATTTGATAAGATTCTCAACTGTCCTTTGAAAGTCAAATCCTTTGTATGGCTGGTTCAGGATTCTTACAGTTGATTCGAATGCGGAATCAATTTTTAGAATATTTTGGTCTATTCGCTTTAATGCGTTGTAAATTTTAGGTTTATGTATTAAGGAGGAGTTTGAAAGCACCGCAATTTTCGCATTTGGAAAATATTGGTTTCTAATACCTATTGTATCCTGGATGATAAGATCAAAATCCGGGTGCATCGTAGGCTCCCCGTTTCCTGCAAAAGTTATGGTGTCCAGTGGTTCATTGTTCTCTTGCATCTTTTTTAATTTTGACCGCAGACTATCCCGTACTTCTTCTCTCGGATGAAATGATTTGGTAGATGAATGAGTATCTGTCCATCCACATTCACAGTAGATGCAATTAAATGTACAAATTTTCCGGTCATTCGGTAATAAGTTAATTCCCAGTGAAGCACCCAGTCGCCGGCTGGATACAGGGCCAAATATTATCTTATCAAAAAGAAAAGTAGCCATAACAAAATTGATTCAGTGAATGAAAATATTTTCGCAAAACTAACAATTTAATTATAGGTTTTATCCTGCTTTCATTCTAAAATCTATCTTTGTTATTTTTCTATTTTAACTTTTGACCCAAGTTCTATTTTGTATGGATTTCCCAGTCTCTCTTGTTGATCTTTCTCAGCTTTCTTTCTCTGTAACTCTTTTTTCCTTTTTTGTTTATCTAATTCATCTTCTGTTTCAGCTTCCATTTGATTTAATGTTGAAAGAACATCTTGATAAATATCATCAAATTCCCGAATATTTCTTGAGTAGTATACCATAGAAGAATCAAACTGTTCTCTTGAATAATCATGGGTTTTTAAAATGGCACTATAATAATCCGTGGTATCTTTTTTAAAGAGAGATTTTCTAATGTTAGGCTGCCGCATTATACCGTCCATCAAGTGAATATCTACAAGAATATCTACAAATTCATCTTTCGGTATGATATATTTTTCCTGATCGTTCTCACACCCCGCACCCAAAAAAATAACCACAATAAGGAAAAAAAGAGAAAGTTGCTTGTTCATATTATATTTTCCGGAAAAATTAATTAGATAAAAAATGTACCTATTACACTAAATCTTTTCTAAAACGTATTATTTTTTTTAAGATTATTTGAGTTTTTATTTTATATCATCAAATTTAAAGCCGAACATAAATTCTACAGTACCTCTGCTGTATTGTCGGAGTTCTGATGTTGTAATGTCGTATGATAATCCAAAATACCACCTGCTTTCGTGATTATACCCACCCATTACAGACACAGCGTCATTATAGCGATAAGCGAGTCCTCCCCACAAATACTGCTGATATATAAGCCTTGTAGTTAATTCGGGTTGGGGAGGGTTGGGGAACATTTGTTTGAGTAGCAGTGTTGGTCTTAAAATAAAGTCTTTGTTAAGAATGAAGTTATAGCCACCCATTAGATAGAAGTGCTGTTTTAAGCGATTAACAGTTGTTGCTTTCGGGTTATCATTGGTTATACTTTTCAACTTGTTTCCAAAAAGTTGGTGAGCCGATATTCCTGCAAAAAAATAGGTGGAATAAACATAAATTCCGGCACTGGCATCAGGTGTGAAAGTAGATCTTACAGAATGATCGATTGAGGGGTCATTTTCTAGAACCGGACTATCTTCAAATGAGCTCCCATCAATTTTATATTGCATTCCACCTATCGCTAATCCGCCCGAAATTCTTATTGATGAATTTATAGGAATGTTATAAGCGTATGAACCCTTGAACACTAATCGGCTGGTTGGTCCTGTATAGTCGCCATAAATATAACCTCCATAACCCATATCCTTTTCTTTGGTTGGGCCATAGAAACTAACACTGTATGTTTGAGGCGAATTAGGCACTCCAATCCATTGCATCCTTGAAAAAGCCCTTACCTGAAGATAACTGTGGGTACCTGCCACAGCAGAGTTAATCATATAATTATTGAAATTATATTGCGAAAACTGTGGCATTTGTTGTCCCTTTGCTGAAAAATTCATCAGCAATAGAAACAATCCGCTTAGTATGATTAATTTTTGTGTTTTCATAATGCCGTTCCTTATCGGATTATAGTTACTGTTCCTTTTAATGTTTGTACTCCTGTAACATGTGGATCAATTATATAATAGTATGTGCCGGATGGCAGATCTCTTCCGCCTTTTGTTTTCCCGTCCCACACTTTAATATGGTTGCCATAATCTTGGGAGGTGTCAAAATTACCTTTTTTTCTGAACACTTCTCCACCCCAGCGGTTGAAAATAATAACTTCAAGCTCATCATATTCTGTTCCATATTTTATTAACCATTCATCATTATTTCCATCCCCATTGGGTGAAAATGCATCAACAGGGTTCACATTCGGGATAATATTTACTTCTAAGTAGTCTCCAAATCTACACGGTGAGTTTGTTATCTCCGAAGTGTCTTTGGTTTCTGTTTCTATAGATACTACTGTTTCGTTATAACCTGCTTCCTGAACAGCGTTAATATTAAGTACAGCGTTTAATTGATCTGTAGATTCAAAATAATCGGTATTTTCACCCCATGTGTAACTTGTTGTCAGAGAATCGATGGCTTCTGCTGTAATATTAGCACTCTCATGTTTTTCTAATATATTTACCGAGTCCTGATCCCTGACATCTCGTCCGTTAAATGTTGCAAATCTAAGGTCAGGTGAATCATGGAAATATGTAACGCCGGCTTTGGGAGCCGCTTTACATTTTTCGTTTCTGGCAATCAGGACGTAATTAATGCCATCGATAGCTTCTGTACGGAGCGTATCTTCGAAGTCCTCTTCAAGCCTGAACCCTTCCTGGTTTTGCATTGGTTGCCAGTAAGCAGAGTCTACATTTGATAAAGAGATTGCTTGTAAGTTGACACTGTCAGATGGACAGACAGAGAACTCTTTGTTTGTATGAGTGTCCCCGTCGACTATAATTCCCGCCTCTGCATCAAGCTCATAGGTTGAACCATGAGGAATATAGTACTCCTCCGTCTCTTTACATCCATAGCGATCATATACGGTTAATGTATAAGTTCCGCTTCCAACCTCAGTCAGACTATCTAAGCCTCCAATAGGCTCGTTAGTGTCTATTCCTTCTTCCCAATCATATTTATATTTATAATCTGACCCGGAATAAGGCCTTCCTCCTTCAACATCAATATATATTGCACCTGTATCATCGTCTAAAACTGTTTGTCCTTCTTTACAGTAGGACGGAATAATAGTTGTATCAGTTATGTTAATGGCCGGAGGATCAGTTAGTGTTATGGTGTCTGATGCAGTCATTCCATAATTGTCCTCAACTGTAACATAATATTCGCCTGCATTTAAGCCTGAAAGTGTGTCCGTTTCGCTGTCACTGGTATTAGTAACTCCATTTGACCATTCGTAGGTGTATGGTTTATTTTTATTACCGCCGGTAACTTCAGCTTCCAGAACTCCGTCAGCTTCACCTCCACATGTTATGGAATCTAAAATCTCAAGCTCAACGGAAATAGGAATCGTTATTGTTAATGTATCAGCCTGACAAATGGAGTCAGTGGCTATTACCTCATACGTGTCTCCGCTTAATGATTCAAAACCAGCAAAAGTAGCGCCGGTTGATGTATTATAAGAAGCACTGTCCGGATATAAGGTCGTGTCTGCATTTTGTCTCTCCAGATAAATATATAAAGAATCGTTTCCGCCACTTGCCCACACATCTAGTCCATAAGGATCAGGATGAAGAGGTGAAATGCTGTCTATAGCAATTTCATCAGGTTGTGTAATCGTAACACTATCGTTCGTGTAACAGCCGTTGGAGTCAGTTGCTTCAATGTAATATTTTCCCGCTGATATTTCTGCTGTTGCAGTATCACTTACCTGAACTCCCGATGAATTATACCAGTTAATATTATAAGGAGGAACTCCGTTAGTAATATCTACTTCGAAACTATCAACAGAGCCATAGCATGACACACTTGAGTCGGGCAGTATGCTAATTATCATAGGATCAGGCTCGCCTACTTCTACTGTGTCACTGAGGCTAAATCCTGTTCCGTCTTTAACCTCAAGCTCATATTCGCCTGCCGGCACATCTCTTAATGTGTCTGTTCTTGAAGTGGTGTCTTCTATTCTTCTTAGACTATCCCCCGGAGAGGCCAATGCTGTCCACTCGTATGTTAGAGGTAAGGACCCTCCGATAACTTCAGCAACAATTTGCCCGCTGGAATCACCCGGACATATTACCGGGTCAACAGTAAATTGAATTTCCATCGGTGCAATGTGGAAAATACTACTTTGAGTTGAATCACACTCATTATCATCGGTCACTATTACGTAGTAATCACTTTCCGGTAAACCAGTGAAGTTTGCCGTATCTGAAGTTTCAATAGTCGTTACAATAGAATCCGGCTCAGGGATTGTATCATAGAGTATGTATTTCAGCGGAGAAGTACCTCCTTCTGCGTACACATTAATTTCTCCGTCTGAAGCACCAGGAGATGTCAGAGAAGTATGACTTTCGTGGAGAATCTCGATGCTGTCCGGTTGTGTTATTGTAAATGTTGTATCTTTAAGACAGCCGTTTTCATCGTAAACTTCAAGAGCGTAGAAGCCTGCAGCTAATCCTGTAAAATCT
>JBNJFT010000082.1:0-10296 GCA_051747065.1 Bacteroidota bacterium
ATTTTCTACTGCGTTGCTAAGTTTGTTTATTATATTGCTTTTCGGAAGTTTTTCCTCTCCGGTTTCAGATTCGGATTCTTTTTCCTTCGAAAATGATCATGCCGGTATGATGTTGCCGATTGAATCTTCCTGGGTGGATAGTGTTTATAATACATTAAGCTTACAAGAGAGAATTGGTCAGTTGTTTATGGTTTCTGCTTATTCTGATAAGGGACAAGAACATCATCAAGAACTTCTGGAATTAATTAAAGATTACAATATCGGAGGATTGATTTTTTTCCAGGGAAATCCTGAGAAACAAGCAAAGCGGACGAATATTTACCAAAATTATTCTGAAGTACCATTGATGATTGGTATGGATGCCGAATGGGGGCTTGGAATGCGTTTGGACAGTACTATTAATTATCCCAGACAAATGGCACTTGGAGCTATACAGAATGATTCCCTGATTTACAGAATGGGAGTAGATATAGGCGAACAATTAAGGAGAATGGGTGTGCAGATCAATTTTGCCCCTGTGGTAGACATCAATAATAACCCGGCAAATCCTGTTATCGGAAGCAGATCTTTTGGAGAAAATAAGAGAAACGTTGCTCGTAAAGGAATTGCTTATATGAATGGCTTACAGGACAAAAGAGTTCTTGCAGTAGCCAAACATTTTCCGGGACATGGTGATACCGACACGGATTCTCATAAAGCTTTACCTGTAATTGATCACGATTCTCTAAGATTGGATTCTCTTGAATTGTTTCCTTTTAAACGATTAATAAGTAATGGAGTGGGAGGAATTATGACAGCTCACCTGAATATTCCCTCTTTGATCGAAGAAAATAACAGGCCAACCACATTATCTAAAAATGTAGTAACTCATTTATTGCGTAACTCATTGTTGTTTAGCGGATTAGTGTTTACAGATGCACTAAATATGCAAGGGGTTACCAATCATTTTGATCCCGGTGAAATTGAATACGAAGCTTTAAAAGCCGGAAATGATGTTCTGTTGTATCCCCAGGATATTCCCAAAGCGATTTCTTACATCAAAAAAGAGATCCGACGAGGCAACTTAAGTGAGAAAACAATCAATGAGAGCTGTCGAAGGGTACTTGCATTTAAATACTGGGCTGGTTTGGATAGCTATTCTTCCAAAATTGAGCAGCAAAAGGAAGTTGTTTCTTCTGATAGCTTGTATGATGATATAAACAAACCTGAATATAAGGCATTGCTACAGGAGCTTAGAGAATCGAGTCTTGTAATGCTCGAAAATAAAAATGAAATATTGCCTGTAAAAAATCTCCAAGACACGGATATTGCTGGGTTGGTTCTTGGGAGTGATGGAAAAACTCCGTTTTTAGAAACATTGGATCATTACAAGGAAGTTGATCATTTTTTTAAGAATGACCCATCCTTCAGCCAGGGAATGCTTGAAACGTTATCTCAATATGATCTCGTCCTGGCAGGGATCACAAACACTCACCAGAGCAAAACAAATAATTATGGATTAAAACAAGGATATTATTCTTTTTTGGATAGCCTTTCATCTCGGACTAATGTGGTTTTGGTACATTTTGCAAACCCCTATGGACTGTCCTTATTACCTGAAGAGCATAACTTTGATGGTTTGGTTGTCGGATTTAACGATGATTCCCTGACACAACACGTTGCTGCACAGTCTGTTTTCGGAGGAAATACTATGGAGGGAAAATTACCTGTTAGTGTAGAAAATCGATATGCAGAAAATGAGGGGAAAAAGATTAAAAATAAGATCCGTTTGAAATATAGCTTACCTGAATCGGCGGGTATGTCATCTCAAAAGCTTGAAAAAGTTGATTCGATACTACAGGCAGCTATTGATTCAATGGCGACACCAGGAGGGCAAATAGTAGTGGCTCGCGATGGCAAAGTAGTATTCAATAAAGCTTTTGGGCATCATACTTACTTAAAACGGAAACCTATAGAATGGTCTAATGTCTATGATGTTGCTTCATTAACTAAGATTTTTGCCACTTTACCTATTTTGATGGACTTGTCTGAAGCGGAGAAAGTAAATATAGATAGCTCCCTGGCAAAATACTTACCCCATTTAGACACAACAAATAAAGAAGATGTTATTTTAAAAGATGTCTTAACCCATCAGGCACGATTGAAAAGCTGGATTCCCTTCTACCAATCTACGATTGAGCCTTTGTCTCCCGATAAAGATTTACTGAACAATAACTTTACTGAAGAATATCCATATAAACTGGGGAACGGATCGTATATGGTCAAAAACTTTAAATTCAGAGAGGGGATTTTTTCACAAAAAAAACACAGAAATTTTGATATTGAAGTCGCTGATGGCCTGTTTATGAATAATGCATATATCGATACTATTTATAAACAGATTGATCAGTCGGATTTGCGCGAAGAGAAAGAATACAAATACAGTGACCTTGGATATTATTACTTATACCGTTTGATTGAGAGAATAGGTGATCATCCTCTTGAAAAGCTGGTTAATGAAAACTTTTACGAATCCTTAGGGATGAATCGAACAGGATTTCTCCCTTTGAACTTGTTTCCAAAACATGAAATTGTACCGACAGAAAATGACATGGTGTTTAGAAAACAGCTCTTACAAGGATATGTCCATGACCCGGGAGCTGCAATGCTTGGGGGAGTTTGCGGGCATGCCGGTTTATTTTCTAATGCCAATGATTTGACAAAGATGATGCAGATGTACTTAAATGAGGGGAGTTATGGGGGAATGGAGTATTTTTCTAATGCAACCATAGGAATGTTTACGGAAGCTCCTTTCAAGGATGAAAATGACAACAGGCGGGCGATTGGTTTTGATAAGCCGGTAACCGAGAAAGATGAACCGGGGCCTTCTTACAATGGAGTTTCATCTGAAAGTTTCGGGCACACAGGTTTCACAGGCACTATTTCCTGGGCTGATCCAAAGGAGGATCTGATTTATATTTTCTTGTCAAATCGAATTCATCCGGATCAGTATAATGTTAAGCTCATTAAAAGCGATATACGAACCAACATCCAAAAGGCTATTTATGAGGCAATTGAATAGGAACATTTAGAAGTAGGGGCAAATAATTTAAATGAGCATCAATTAGCTAATGAGTAAGTAAGCAGTAAGCAGTAAGCAGTAAGCAGTAAGCACTCTGCAGTGGGCAGTGAATATGCAGCACATAATGGGAAAAACAAATTGCGCTTCATTATTTTAAAACGTATTACGAAATGTATTTTTTTAAACCCTGATATGCTGCATGGCTCCTGCTTTCTGCCGACTGCTTCCTCTTTAGCAAATTTATTTCCATTTTAATATTTGCCTCTACTTCTTAATATGTCCGGCAAAAAAAAAACCTGTGTTTCTAAGATTATCTTCTACTTCTAAATACGCCTAACTTATTCAACTTAATTAACTTAATCAACTCTAATAACACAGAAATATTAGAACTTGCCTACCCTGCTTTATTCATAACCACTAATTCTTCCCTATCTTTTGCTCTAACATCTTTTTTAATGCCTGATGACTAATCCTTTTGGCTATAATTTCTTTATCTTTATTCAACAGATAAATTGTCGGTGTACTGTAAATATCGTATTTCCTTCTGAAATTGCTTGTATTGTATGGATCAAATGCATTTATCCAGTCAAATCCCTTTTTGTTGATATATTTTGTCCATTCTTCCTTGTCTGCCTGGGTGTATACTGCAAGTATTTCAAGAGTACTGCGGTCGTATGAATTATATATATCATAAAGTTTCGGACTAACCTTTTTACAATGACTACATCCGGGCTCCCAGAAATAAAGAATCGTATAATCACTTTCAATATCATGAAGCTGTGTATTTTCTCCTGACATTGTAGGCAGTTTCAAATCAGGTGCTGTCTTACCAATAAGATTTGGTTTTATCTTTTCAACCCTTTCTTTCAGTTTGTCTATAGATGAAGAGTCAATCCAATGGGCGTCCCCTGAGAGATAATAGTTTTCAGCAATATGGACGAATACTTTATCCATACCCATAATATCGCTCTGCTGGTAATGATTGATCAAAAACCGGCCAAGGTACTCAAAGGTTTCATCATTTTCTTTGGCTTTATTTAAAACTTTATCCACTTCAGGTATGATCGAATCTGGCTCCTGAATAAGTACATTGTCAAAATAATGCCTTATTTTGTTGTGTAAAATTGGGGTCCTGACCAGCCGTTCATCTGACAGATCTATATTGTCGAAATAGTGTTCTTTATGAAATCTGTATTTTTTTGCCCATTTGATCGAATCTTTATTTTTTGCATCTTCGGGAATATCAAAATCCGGCACCTCTGATTCTTGCATTGCTTTAATTATGACAGAGAGCATGCTGTTTGGGTTTTCTTCAATAAAGGAATCCCATTTTGCTTTTACTTCCTTATCTAATTGATCAAGTTTTTTTTCTAATATTTCCGTGGAATCAGATTCTTCCTTATTTGCTTTTAATTTTTTCTGGTATTTCTGAGAAATTTGATTTTTCTCTTTCATGAATTTTTGATATTCATTGAAGGTTTCATTGATTTTTGAACCCTCAAATTTTAGATTTGCCATGAGATCACTTGTATTTGTCCGGAGACTGAAATGCTGATCTTTGCCAACCAATATTTCGAAATATTGTTTTGAAGGGGTAATCACCAGGTAAATCCCCTGATCAAGTTTTTCATCGCCTTCAAATACTCCGTTTCCATTATCGTCTAATCGAACGGTATCTTTTAGAAATTGTTTGTTCCCGTAATGAAAGCCAAGATATAAATCAGTGTTCTTGAGTCCATTTATGGTAACTTCTATTCTGTATCCATCTTCTGTAATTTCTTTATTTTCGGTTGTATTGCCCGTACTTGTAAATGGCAAAGTCAATAGTGTAATCAAAATAGCGAATGTAATATGTCTCATTTTGTTTCTTTTTATAAGTGATTGTTTGACAAATTTAATTATTTAAGCCTGAATATTGTTTTATTTGAACTCAAATTTAATAGTGAACAAAAATAATCATTCATTGTTTGCCATGTTGAAATAGGGTAATAATTATATTATCTTATTTAGAATAAGTCTAAATAAAAATAATTTGTTATATTTGTAAAAATTAATAAAAAAGAAAAAAGGAGTATATTACTATGAAGACAAAGAACTTTTTAAAAACAATTCGTTTAATGACCTATACATTGCTTATTAGTTTAATTGCATTTACCGCAACTGCTAATACGAAAACAGATAGTGCACTTCTTTCAGGAGGCGGGGAAGAAGAAACAGAGGAAACAAACAAAGAAGAACGCACTGAGCTTGAGCAATGGATGTTGGAAAAGGAAAATTTCATTGTAAAAGAAACAAATGAAACCTCTGAGGAACATCCTTTAGAAAACTGGATGATCGAATGGGATTTTGAAATAAGAAACAACTCTGAAACTACTGAAGGAAATCCACTGGAGAGTTGGATGTTAGACCAGTCTAATTTTCAGGTTAAAGAGAGCCATGAATTGGAAGACTGGATGATGAAAAGAAAATGTTTCAGGACAGAGGAAAAAAGAGATTCCGAAACAATTGAAAACTGGATGCTGAATAAGGATTTTTTCACGATTTAAAGAGAACCAACTATTGAAGGTAGGTTTAGGTTAGCATTTTTCATATAAATGACAATTAAGCCGGGCAGGGAAGAGCCCGGCTTTTTTATCGTATTTTCCTTAAACAGTGAATCTGCCTAATTAAAGTAAATTGAGTTGACTGAGTTAACTGAGTAAATTAAGTAGAGAAGGTGGTTCGGGTTAACTTAGTTCTCTTATTCAACTTACTTAACTTAATCAGGCACTTTCAAAAGTAATTAATATTTTGAAATACAGGGAATTAGAAACAAAGTTAAGCAAAGCGAGACCCCGAAAAATGTATAAATGTTTAAAATCAGGAACTTATATGGATAAAAAATGATTTTTCTATCGTGATGCATACTCAATGATTTTGTTATATTTTTACATATTAAATGAAATAATATGTCGGAATTATCTATATACAAAGCTTCAGCCGGATCAGGTAAAACATTTAAACTTACAGAGCAATATCTTTTCATGCTTTTTAATAATCCGGCCGGGTATAAAAATATTTTAGCTGTTACTTTCACAAACAAGGCTACCGGGGAAATGAAAGATCGCATCATAAAGGAATTATACAGCCTTTCAAAAGATCAATCCTCAAAATATTACACGTCAATACAAGAAACTTTTGGGCTGAAAGATCCGCAGATTCATTCTATAGCTCAAAAAGCACTGCGATACATACTACACGATTATTCGCGTTTCTCAGTAAACACCATTGATCACTTTTTTCAGCGGGTTATACGGAGTTTTGCCCGGGAAATGGGATTGCAATCCGGGTATACACTGGAAACCGATAATACGGAAATTTTAAATTATGTAATTGATCAACTTCTTCTGGCTACTGAAGAGGATGAACAGCTAAAGGACTGGTTGGTCGATTTTGCTTACACCCGTATGCAGGAAGGGAAAAGCTGGAATTTCAGGGATTCTGTAAAGGCTCTTGCAGATGAACTTTCAAAAGAGCACGTTAAAGATCTAAGCCTTGATTTGAAGGAAAATGTAAACGATAAAGATAAATTAAAAGACTATGTAAATCTTCTGAAAAAAGAGATCAGCTATTTTGAAAATTCGTTGTCTGCCATTGGTAAAAGGGGCACACAGCTTATAGAAAACAACCAATTGTCTATAACTGATTTTTATTATAAAAAGAAAGGTCCGGCCAACTATTTTTATCAATTGGCAGGGAAATCGAAATTTGCCCCAAACTCTTATTGTTACAAGGTATTGGAAGATACAGACAAATGGGCTGCTTCTTCTGCAAATCAACATATCAAACAACAAATCACAGGCATTGCCACTCAGCTTTCCGGCATCTTAAAAGAAGCTACGGAGTTTTATGAGACTCATTATTCCCGATACAAATCGGTAAAAGAAATCTACAACAATGTCTACGTTTTGGGTATTCTGTCCGATATACAAAAACGAATGGATGAGTATTGCAGAGAAAAAAATCTGTTTCTTATCTCGGATGCTTCGGATTTGCTAAGAAAAATTATCGATAAAAATGATACTCCCTTCGTCTATGAAAAAACCGGGAGTAGCTTTCACCATTTCCTGATTGATGAGTTTCAGGATACTTCACGGTTTCAATGGGAGAATTTTATGCCGCTTATTACCAATAGCCTGGCAGAAAACGGTAAGAACCTGTTGGTAGGCGATGTCAAACAATCCATTTATCGGTGGAGAAATAGCGACTGGAAAATATTATCCGACGAGGTTGCTAAAGACTTTTCAGCGTATGAGCCTGATATTATGCATCTTGACTACAATTTTCGCAGCACGGAAAACGTTATTGCCTTTAACAATACAATTTTTTCTTATGCCCCTTTAGCCCTGCAAAATCAGTTTAACGCAGATATTGGTGAAAAAGATCTGGAAAATCCCTGGCAAAACAAACTCATCAATGCCTATGATGATGTGAAACAGGGAATGCTCTTTCAAAAACAAGGGGGTTACGTTTATGAAGAGTTTCTTCCCTATAAAAGAGAAAATAAAAGTGAAATAAGAGATCAGATAAAACAAAAAGTCATTCGTGATATTGAATTGTTGCAGGATAAAGGATATGATCTTAATGACATTGCAATAATTGTCCGAAAAAATAATGAAGGGCAGGAGCTTGCTAATGCACTTCTTGATTACAAAAATAACAACAGCACCTCTTCGGGTTACAAGTACGATGTAATATCAAACGATTCGTTGTTTGTTGCCAATGCTGAAAGTGTAAAGTTTTTGCTTGCGGTCTTCAGGTATTTTACAACGCCTGAAGATCTAATAAACAAAGCATTTTTAGTAGAAACCTACCAAAAACATATTTTACAAAAACCCAACAAAGCAGATGAACTCCATGATTTGTTCAGAAATCAGTCGGAAGAAGAATTTCATCGTTTTCTGCCGGAGGCATTTTATAAGCATGAGGCTGAACTGAAGAAGATGCCCCTCTATGAACTGACAGAACAATTGATCTACCTATTTGATATAGATGCTTTGGAGGGTGAAGTTACTTATCTTCAGGCATTTCAAAACATGATCCTGAATTTTTCCAGAAGATATGCCGCGGATTTGAACACTTTCCTTGATTGGTGGAACGAAAAAGGCCATAAAGAAAAGCTTCAACTTCCTGAAAATTACAATGCAATTCGGATTGTCACTATCCATAAAGCTAAAGGACTCGAGTTTAAGGCAGTTATTCTTCCCTTTTGCAATTGGGAAATTGATGCTTCATCATCTGGCCTAAAAAAGAACTATTTGTGGCCACAGCCAAAAGAAGAGGGTCTCAATGAACTGCAATACGTGCCGGTTAATTATAAGAAAGACCTTGCAGATACAATTTTTGCCGAAGATTATTACACGGAGCAGTTTCACAATTATGTGGACAATTTAAATTTATTGTACGTTGCCAATACCCGGGCAGAAGAAGTTTTAATTAGTTATATACCTTTACTTGAAAACAAAGATGGTGAGTTTGATTATAAGAAAAAGAACGGAGTATCTACTGTCGGCGAGCTTATGCACTTCATTATGGAAAATCATACACAAATGAACATTAAAAATAATGAAGAAAAACCATATATTGAGGATATTGAAAGCTTCTGGAATAGTGATGAACTCATATTTGAATGGGGCGAATTAAAACGGATTTCTGAGAAGGAAAAAATCCGGGAAGAACATTTGTTGCTTGGAAATTACCCGGTATATGAGAAAATTCCGAAGCTTAAACTGAAATACAATCACGATGACTATTTTAATGACACCCCGGATTTGTTTGAAGGAAAGATAGACAAAGGAAAACTCATGCATCAGATATTTGAGTCTATCTACCTGCCAAAAGACATAGCTTCGGCAGTTGAAAAAGCCTATATGGAGGGAAAAATCAACCAGGAGGAAAAAGTTGATCTTGAAAAACGAATTCGAAATCTTGTTGAAGATGAAAAAGTGAGCAGGTTTTTCTCTGATAAATGGGAAGTGTATACAGAACGGGACATTCTTTTGCCTTCAGGCAGTTGGAAGCGCCCCGACCGGGTAATGATGAACAGCAATGAAACGATTGTAATGGATTACAAATTTGGCGAGAAAAAACAGAAGAAGTACACCGATAAGATTAAAGATTATCTGAAACAAATAAAACAAATGGGATATCCTGATCCAAAAGGAAAAATCTGGTATGTAAACCAAAATGAAGTTGTGGACGTATCAATTTAAAATAAAATTATGAGCTATCAGTGGGGAGATAACAAGAGGTTTAACGCTTACAGCAATCATTTTAAAAAGATATTCGGTGAACGGGTTCAGAAAGTGACAATCGATGCAGGCTTTACCTGCCCGAATCGTGACGGTTCTAAAGGTTGGGGAGGCTGTACATACTGCAATAATGATGCTTTTAATCCTTCTTATTGCAATCCGCAAAAATCAGTAGAACAACAAATTGAAGAGGGCATAGAATTTCATAAAACACGGTATAGGAAAGCCAACAAGTATCTGGCTTATTTTCAGGCTTATTCTAATACTTATGCTTCTCTGGATGATTTGCGCAAAACATACAATCAGGCTTTAAAATTCCCTGAGGTGGTCGGATTGGTTATCGGTACCCGCCCCGATTGCATTGACGATGAAAAGCTGGATTACTTTGCATCATTGGCGAAGGACTATTATATAATGCTCGAATATGGCGTGGAAACTTTTTATAATCCCTCTCTTGAGCGAATTAACAGGGGACACACCGTGGAGGATTCGGTTCTGGCTATTGAAAAAACTGCCGCTAAAGAAATAAGAACCGGAGCACATGTGATTTTTGGATTACCCGGTGAAACGAGAGAAGACATGTTAGCAGAAGCACTTACTTTATCTCAGCTGCCGCTGGATACGGTTAAATTTCATCAGTTGCAGATCATTCGTGATACGCAGTTGGCTCATGATTATCAAAATCATCCTGAGGAATTCACCATGTTTGAACTTGATGAGTATATTGAATTTGTTATTCAGTTCATTGAGAAATTAAACCCGGCTTTTGTGATTGAACGGCTCTCCGGGGAAGTGCCGCCATGGTTTTTAGCCGGGCCTGGATGGGGGCTGATCAGGACTTTTGAAGTAAGAGATAAAATAGAAAAACGAATGAAAGAATTAGATACATGGCAGGGAAAATACTACGAACCGGTAAATTTATCTGAAATATAATAATTTGAAGAA
>JBNJFT010000083.1:0-10199 GCA_051747065.1 Bacteroidota bacterium
ACTCAGAGGAGTTTTTAGAAATATTGATTTTAATTCTGAGTCAATTCTTGGTCAGACAAAAGACAGGAACAGTATGCTCAGGCATTTGCTGGATGACTTTAAAGACCTGGATCTTAAACCATCAAGCATCGGAAGTGCTGATGTTATCGGAGATGCATATGAATACATGATAAGTAAATTTGCCTCAGATGCAGGCAAGAAAGGGGGAGAATTTTTCACGCCGTCTGAGGTTTCAGAGCTTATCTCAAGGCTTGTTAAACCAAAGGAAAATGACAGGGTTTATGACCCCACTTGTGGTTCAGGTTCTCTTTTGCTAAAGACTGCAAAGAAGGCAAAAGGTGGAAAAGTTGCCCTTTATGGTCAGGAAAGAAATGGCCAAACACATGCTCTTTGCAGGATGAATATGTTTTTGCATAAGTTTGATGATGCTAATGTAGTGTGGGGCGATACGCTTTCAAACCCTTTATTTTTGGAGGATGGCAAATTAATGAAATTCCAGGTGATTGTGAGTAATCCTCCTTTTAGCCTAGATAAATGGGCAATGGGTTTTTCGGGAACAGGCGATGATAAGGATTTCAAGATGGAACCCTCTCTTGATCCTCACAGAAGATTTGAATGGGGTGTTCCTCCCAAATCAAAAGGCGACTATGCCTTTGTCCAGCATATGTTGTATTCCCTAGCAGAAGGAGGCAGAATGGGGGTTGTCCTTCCACATGGTGTCTTGTTTAGGGGAGCAGCAGAAGGAAAGATACGAAAACACATACTTGAATTAAATCTGCTTGATGCTGTTATCGGATTGCCTTCCAACCTATTCTTTGGTACAGGAATTCCTGCTTGCATTCTGGTTTTTAAGAAAAACAGGAACAGAAAAGACGTGCTATTCATAGATTCTTCTGGAGAGAATTATTATGAAAAAGGAAAGAACCAGAATGTATTGCGTGAAGAGGACATACAAAGAATTGTTGATGCATATGATAATTACAAAGACATTGAGAAGTTCGCACATGTTGCGAGCATGGATGAGATCAAAGAGAATGATTATAACCTAAATATCCCACGATATGTTGATACCTTTGAAGAAGAAGAGCCAGTTGACATGGATGCAGTAAAGAAAAACATTACAGACATAAAGAAGGAGCTGGTTGACGTTGAAGGTAAGATGGAGAAATATTTGGAGGAGCTGGGGCTATGAGGCTGTCTTTGAGAAAGATAAAAGAGCTGATAAAGCTTGATGAGGGATATAATCTAGAATTTAAGGAAAAAGCAGTCTCATCCATAAAGGAAAGTATCTGTGCTTTTTCTAATAGTGAGGGAGGAAGAATTATTCTTGGAGTAAAGGATGATTGCACGATTGTAGGATTAAAGGACATAAAAGAAAATATGCAAAAAATATCCAATTATATTTCAAATTTTAACCCTGTTCCCAAAGTTGATTATTATAAGATTTCGGATTTGATAGTGATTGATGTTTATAAAGCAAAGGATTTGATCACTGTTGGGAATGTTGCATATATCCGGGAAGGTGAGACTAACAAGCAATTATCAATAAACCAATTAGAATTATACTTAAAGGAAAGAAGAAAGATATGTTTTGATACTTGCCTAAATCCTGATTTTCTGTTTGAAAGGGACTTCAGTTATGAAGCAATGAAAAAATTCTTAGATATGTGTAAATTGCAAGAAGTTCCAGAAAGGGATTATCTGAAGGTTTTAGAAAACTTGAGGCTTACAAAGGCTAAAAGATTTACAAATACAGCTGTTCTTCTTTTTTCTAAAGAGATTGATAAATTCTTTATTAATGCAAAAGTAAATTTTGTTGTTTATGATGAATCTGAGAATGTTTTAGAGATTAAAAAACTAAACTATGATTTTTATAAAAACCTATCATATTTAGAAGAGATTTTAGCTTTAAGATTACATGTGAAAGTAGAGTTCGAGGGGTTTTTGCGAAAAGAGAACTGGGAAATCCCAAAAGACGCAATGCGAGAGATAATTCTGAATGCTATGGGGCACAGGGATTATACGATAAACAGTTTTGTACAGATAAACCTCTTCAAGGATAGGATCGAAGTAATAAATCCTGGTGGGCTTATTAAAGGGCTCAGAAAAGAAGACCTAGGCAAGTTTGGCTCGAAACCCAGGAACCTATTCCTTTTTTCTATTCTTGATAAGATGAACCTGGTTGATAATATTGGAAGCGGAATCAGAAAGGTTATATCCCTGTTGAATAAGAATAAGCTAAAATATGATATTGATGTGGGGAAAAATGACTTTAAGTTTATAGTTTACCGAAATGTCCCCACCGATGTCCCCACCGATGTCCCCACCGATGTTCCCAGCAAAGAAGAGAGAAGAAGAATTATTCTAGATAAGGTATCCCTGGGTGTTGAATTTTCAAAGGCAAGCTTGGCTAAGGAATTTAATGTAGCCAAAAAAACAATTCAAAGGGACTTAAATGAATTATCAGAAAGGATTGAGTTTGTAAGAGAAGGTAATACAGGTTATTGGAGATTCAGAAAAGAATGATAATAAAAGACGAACTTGTTGACAGGATCCATTATGTAGAAAAGTGGGGGACTGGCATCAGTAAAATAAAAGAGTTAGAGCCCAAAACTAAGTTTGAGGAGTTTGCAGATTTCTTTATGGTAACTTTTAGAAGAAAGAAAACTACCCAGAAAACTACCCAGAAAACTACCCAGAAAATTTTAGAATTATTAAAAGAGAATCCAAGATATACTAGAACAGAATTAGCTGAAAAAATAGGAAATATAACTGAGGATGGTATAAAGTATAATCTTGAAAAACTCAAAAAATCAAATTTGATTAAAAGAGTTGGAGGAGATAAAGGGGGATATTGGGAGGTCATTGAGAGATGAAGAAAGCTATTTATGAAACTTGTAAATCGTGTAGAAAAGAATGTCAATCAGGAATATGGCTTTCTCCTCAGTTTGCAAATGAGAATACATTGTTGTTTTGCTCAGAAGAATGCAAAGAGAATTATATTCAAGACAAGCTTTCAAGAATCAAAATAAATTATCCTTCCTTTTATGAGAAAGTTAAAAATAAGGGAGCATTTTGGGTGAAGGGAAAATGAAAGAAAAAAAATTTGTTGAAAAAAAAGAAAAAGTTGAGGAAATTATTTTTAAGTTAGATTTATCAATGAATAATGAAGATAAAAAAAATATTCAAAAATTAATTG
Source organism: Bacteroidota bacterium (assembly GCA_051747065.1). Taxonomy (GTDB): domain Bacteria; phylum Bacteroidota; class Bacteroidia; order Bacteroidales; family UBA12077; genus JAGXLC01. The sequence goes on from JBNJFT010000083.1 coordinate 3,200, forward strand.
ATTCTTACTTCAGAAAGAAAAAGCTATTTGTTAATTCTAAAGTTGAATTTATTGCAGGAGGAATATTGTGGGTGTATTCAAGGATTAATTTTTTGTTTCAAAATGATAATGAGTGGTCTCAAAAAGAAATTGCTAGAAAGTTAGATATTAAATCAATGTCCATTAGCAGAACCTCAAGCACAATGATGGATCATCTAAATATTGATGTCTTTGATAAGAGATTTGTTAGAAATGAAATTGTTGAAAAAGATCCAAGAAATAATTTCTTCATGACAAAAGAAGGTTTTATTGTAGATAAAAAATTTATTGAGAAAAAATTGTTAGAAAATATGAGAGAAAAATTTGGAAATTTTGTGGATATTAGGTCTGATGATGAGATTGAATGTATAAATTTAAATGAAAAAAAGACAGAAGGAAATGTTAAAGAGATTAAAGATACTACTAATAAAAACTTAAAGGATTTTTTTAAAGATGATAATAGATAATAACTTGATATTAAGGACCAATACAAAATGAAAGAGCCAAAATCTAAAGAAAATCAAACACCCGAAAAAATTCAGGAAAAAAATGTTCATTTGCTTAAAGATTTTGAAGAAAGCTTAACAAATTTAAGCAGGAAAACAATCAAAAGGCATGTGAACAATGTAGAATTTTTTATTAATGATTATCTTGCCATAGACGAAGAAAAATACCCTGAAGAGGCAGATAAATATATGTTAGACTGCTTTTTAAGGTGGTGCATCAATAAGTGGATGTTTAATACTGCATCAGATTTGTGTTCTGTTATATCAAGCATTAAAAAATTCTATCAGTATCTTAATAAAAAACAGCATGTGCCAAATAATGAGGGGATTATGGAAACCTGTGCAAAAAAGGAGGATTATATTAAAAAATTCAATATTCAGGAAAGGAAGTTATATGATTAGACTATATGAAGACTTAAAAAAACTAAAAATATTTGAGGTGAAATTATGAGCATATCAAATGATATGGGACAGATGATATTTAGTTATGGATATTATGATGTATTGGATTTTGACAAAATTAAAGAATTTTTAACTACGCTCGAGGAGAAAGATTTATTTGTTGCTGATAGGATTGATTCAGAGGGCAAAGAGATTAATGGATCATTTATCCGTGATTATCCTAAAAATCATTGGAGTCCTATGTCAAAGACTCCTGGAGCAAAGCAAGTTATTGGAGGAGTTGAATTAAAGAAAGGAATTCTAAAAATTGATACAAAAACAAAAAATACATTACAAGAATTAAGAGATATGTTTGAGGTAGAGCTTAAAGATAGCATAAAATTTCAAAAGGTTGAATATCAGGATTTGATGTCACTATTAAAAAATGAGTCAAAGGCTTGAAAGGATAAGAATGAATTATCCTTCCTTTTATGAAAAAATGAAAAGGAGATTTTGGGTTAAGTGGATATTGAAAGTGATCGATGATGAGAAGGTATGAAATAGATATGAAAGACGCTGAAAGACTGCAAAAGTGGGCTTTAGAAGTCTCTGGTGCAGAAGAAAAATTACAGACATTGAAAGAAATGCCTTTAAAAGAAAACACCAATGGAATCTTTGTTGATTATACAATAGACGAATCTGAATTTGATGGTGGTTATGATTACCCTGATGTTGGTATTGCAAGAATTTATGGAGTTTTAGGTCACAAAAAAACAATCTTAGCAGAGCTAAGAGCTTACAACTTTGAAACCTATTGGCTGTCAACAAGAGAATATGATGAAGTGGACAATGCAGATGACTGGTTTGATATCATAATGAAAGACTATGAAACTATAAGAAATGAAACAAGAAATCAAAGAGCGAATTGAGAAGATAAGGAGGGGAGAAGTTCCTGAGGGGTATAAGAAGACTAAGATAGGGATTATCCCTGATGACTGGGATGTTTGTGATTTAATCAAATATTGTTCAAAAATTAGTGATGGAATTCATACAACGCCCGAATATTGCCAAAGATCAAATTATTATTTTATCAATGGAAATAATTTAAAAAACGGATCAATCATTATAACCGATTCCACTAAATGCGTTACTAAAGAAGAATATAAAAAAAATTGCAAGGATTTAAATGAAAATAGCATTCTAATGTCTATTAACGGTACAATTGGCGAGGTTGCATTTTTTAAGAATGAAAAAGTTATCCTTGGTAAAAGTGCTGCCTATATAAACTGCATTTATAATGAAGATATTAACTTTGTTTATTATAATTTGCAAACACAAAAAACAATAAATTTTTTTCTTAGTGAATTAACGGGTAGTACTATTAAAAATCTTTCATTAAAGTCATTAAAAGAAACTCCCATTCCTAGTCCACCTGTAGCTACCGAGAGAGAAAAAATCGCTTCCATCCTCTCAACCTGGGACAAAGCAATTGAACTGAAAGAAAAGCTGATTGAACAAAAAAAAGAACTGAAAAGAGGTTTGATGCAAAAGCTTCTGACTGGAGAAATAAGGTTTCCTGAATTTGGTGATAAATGGGAAAATTATTTACTGGATGAAATTGTAAAAAGAGTCACTAGAAAAAATGAAGAAAACAATGAAAATGTTGTTACCATATCGGCAAAAAATGGTTTTGTAAATCAAGGCGATTATTTCTCTAAGATTGTTGCTAGTAAAGATTTAAAAGGATATTACTTATTAAAAGAGGGAGAATTCGCCTATAATAAGAGTTATTCTAATGGATATCCTATAGGTGTAATTAAAAGATTAAAGAATCATGAAAAAGCTGTTGTAACTACCTTATATATTTGTTTTTGTATTAAAAATAAAAAAGTTTTACCAGATTTCCTAGAAAATTTACTTTCTTCAGAGCTGATAAACAAACAAGTTAAAAAAATAGCTCCAGAAGGAGGGAGAGATCATGGTCTTCTCAATGTAAGGCCAACCGACTTCTTTAAAATTAAAGTTAAAATTCCACAGATTGAAGAACAAAAAAGAATTGTAAATGTTTTAAGTTCTATGGATAAAGAAATAGAATTACGAGAAAATGAATTACAATACCTAAAACAACAGAAGAAAGGGCTTATGCAATTGCTACTTACTGGAATTGTCAGAGTAAACACAGGTGAAAATAATGAATCCTCAAACAGATGAATTACCAATTTCGCAGGAGCCTGCGGTTGAAGTATTAAGGAATATGGGTTATACTGAAATTGACCCAAAAGATGCAGAAGAGATGAGAGGTAGCTTAGCTAATGTTTTGCTAAAACCAATTCTTAAAAAGAAAATAAATGAATTTAATTCTTTCTCATATAAAAAGAAATCTTACAAATTCTCAGAAAGGAATGTTGACCAGGCAATAAGGGATCTGGACGAAGATATGACTGACGGCCTTGTGAAAACTAATGAAAAAATATTTGATTCCCTGATGCTTGGAAGAGCATACCAGGAAACCCTTGAAGATGGTACAAAGAGGTCTTTTAATCTACAATTTATTGACTGGGAAAATCTTGAAAATAATGATTTCCATGTAGTCCAGGAATTCTCTGTAGAAAGGGAAAACAGAAAAGATAATGCAAGGCCTGATATAGTGCTTTTTGTCAATGGAATTCCTTTGGCTGTTATAGAATGCAAGAAATCATCCATTTCAATAGAGCAAGGCATTTCCCAGATGATCAGAAATCAAAGCCAGGGATACATTCCTCATCTATTCAAATTTATTCAGATTGTAATGAGTACAAATAAGAATGAAACTAAATATGCCACAGCCTCAACACCTGCTAAGTTTTGGTCAATCTGGCACGAAAAAAATGAGAAATGGCATCAGAATATTTTGAGCCAGGCTGTAAAAGACAGGAGTATTACTGAACAAGATAAAAACATAGTGTCATTATTCCACCCTGAAAGATTAATGGATATAACCAGATACTATATTATATTTGACAAGGATGTTAAAAAGATAGCCAGATATCAGCAATTCTTTGCTGTTAAAGAGATAATTAAAACAATTGAGGAGCCTGATTCAAAAGGAAATAGATCATCAGGAGTCATATGGCACACACAAGGCTCGGGAAAATCCATTACAATGGTAATTGTTGCCAAATATATCCTGTCCCATCTTTCTGTTAAAAATCCTAAGGTTGTAATTGTAACTGATAGGGTTAATCTTGATAAACAAATAAACAGAACTTTCAACCATACAAGATTAAAGGCAACAAGGGCGACATCAGGAAATCATTTGATAAAGCTGATTAAAGATAATAATGCTGATGTTGTAACGACTTTAATACATAAATTTGAAAATGCTTCAAATAAATCGACAAAGATAGATTCTAAAGACGTATTTATTCTTGTGGATGAGTCTCACAGAACCCAATATGGTGAGCTTCACCTAAAGATGAAGAATGTTTTTCCTAATGCATGCTATTTAGGCTTTACAGGAACTCCTTTGATGAAGCAAGAAAAAAATACCATGGTTAAGTTTGGAAAACTTATACATCAATATACAATAAAAGATGGAGTATATGATAAGACCATTGTACCTCTGCTTTATGAAGGAAAAATGGTAGATCAGACTGTCAATAGAAGAGCTATTGATACCAGGCTGGATATGATAACGAGAAACCTGAATGAAAAGCAAAAAGAGGAAGTGAAACAGAAATGGAGCAGATTTGAAAGGATAGCTTCATCCGACCAGAGAATTAAACTGATTGCTTTTGATATCAATCAGCATTTTCTTGATAATTTTAAGACCCAAAATTCGAATTTTAAAGCAATGCTCACAACGAATAGTAAAATTGAGGCCATAAGATATTTGGAGGCGTTTGTTGAGTTAGGAGATTTGAATTGTAAAGTAATAATCTCACCTCCTGATGAAAGAGAAGGATTCGAGGCTGTAGACAAAGAATCCAAGGATGCAGTAAGAAAATTCTGGAACCAGATGATGGATAAATATGGCGACGCAGATTCTTATGAGGATACCATTAAGGACGATTTTGTTAATGGTGATGATGTTGATTTATTGATAGTAGTAGATAAATTGCTCACTGGTTTTGATGCTCCAAGAGCTACAATTCTTTATATTGATAAGCCTATGAAAGAACATACACTACTACAAGCGATTGCAAGAGTAAATCGTATTTATGAAGGAAAGGATTATGGTTTTATTATTGATTACAGGGGACTTTTAAGAAAATTGGATGAAGCTTTAGATATGTATTCTGGCCAGGGATTGGAGAATTTCGATTCTAAAGACCTAGAGGGTGCTTTGTATGATGTAATCAGCATTATTGGCTCTCTCAGGCAATATCACACAGATATAATCAATATATTTATTCCTGTAAAAAACAAAAAGGATATGGAAGAATATGAATTGTTGCTTGAAAATGAAGAACTCAGGAATGATTTTTATAATGCCTTAAGCCTATTTGGTAGATACGTTGGAATCGCTCTTGAATCTGAGGAGGTTTATAATTCCTTGGGAAAGGATGAATTAGACAAATACAAAAAAGACTTGAAATTCTATCAGGAATTAAGAAAATCTGTTAAGCTGAGGTATTCGGACAGTATTGATCATACGGAATATGAAGCACAGATGCAAAAACTAATGGATAATTATATCTCTGCTGAGGAAGTTATGCGAGTAACTAATCCTGTTGATATTCTGGATAAGAGTAATTTTGAGAAGGAGCTTGAGAGGCTGGGTTCTAAACGGGCAAAAGCAGATGCCATCAGGACAAGACTAACAAAGAGCATAAGTGAAAAATATGATGAAAATCCAGCTTTTTATAAGAAGTTTTCAAAGAGGATCGAAGAAGTAATATCTGATTACAGGGATGCTAGAATTTCTGAAGGAGAATACTTCAATAACATGAAAAAGATTGTTGAGGATTATCAGGAAGGTAAATCTGGAATTAAATATCCAAAAAATGTTGAATACGACCAGAATGCAAAAGCCTTTTTTGGCATCTTAAAAGAAGAAATACCTGCCTATGGAGACAAGGATGAGTATTTAGGTGAAATTGCAAATAAAATAAAAGAGATTGTTGATAAGCATGTTAAGGTTGATTTCCATGATAACACAGATATCCACAATAGGATTGCACAGGATATTGATGACCTGCTTTATGATTTTAAAGTCAAGCATGGCTTAACTCTTTCATATGATGAGATTGATAAAATAATTGATACAATTAAGTCAATCGCTATTAGAAGGTATTAATATGGCAAAACATGAAATTATTTATGGTCAAAGGAGGATTCCATTTACATTAAAGCGGAAGAATGTAAAAAATATGAATCTGAATCTCAAACCAAATCTTCTGGTTGAAGTCTCAGCACACAAAGATGTTCCTGTTGATGCAGTCCATAAGTTTGTCAGAAGAAGAGCATCTTGGATAATAAAAAATATGGAGTATTTTAAGAAAACATTAGCTGAGATACAAAACGAAAAAGAATATGTCAATGGAGAGTCGTTCAAATATTTAGGTAAGCAGTATAGATTGAAAGTAATTAAATCAAATCATGAAATAGTTAAATGTAAAAAGGGATTCCTCAATGTTTATACCTCTGACACAAAAAGACTTGAGAAAAAAAGAACTCTTGTAAATAAATGGTTTAAAGAAAGATCTGATATTGTGTTCAACGAGTCTTTAAACAGGATGCACAGCCTAGTAAAAAAGTATAATATATCCTTACCCAAGATTACTAAAAGGCATATGAAAGCCAGGTGGGGTTCTTGTATAAAGAATAAGGGTATAATACTCCTAAATACTGATTTGATAGATGCACCAAAATTCTGTATTGATTATGTAATCTTGCACGAGTTATTACACTTTAAGTATTCAAACCATGACAGAAATTTCTATAATCTGTTGACCACATTAATGCCTGATTGGGAAAAACGTAAAGAGATTTTGGATATGGAGGTTGTTAAGAATTTGTAACCCAAGTTTGACACATAGGAATTTTTACCTATTTTAATAGTATGCATTTGACAGTTTCTTAATTATTCAGACTTCTTGTATCCTCGTAATTTT
>JBNJFT010000084.1:0-5545 GCA_051747065.1 Bacteroidota bacterium
CGAGGAGTACACGAAGCAACAATAATACGGTTAAGGTTCTGTTCATCAATGATTTCTCTCATTTTCTTCTGAGTGTCCTGTGAACAAGTATATAAAGTATGTTCCGCGTGAACCACGCCCGGTAATTTTTTCAGGTACTCAGAAACTTGCTCTACATCAACGACTGATGAGATGTTGATTCCACAGTGGCAAACAAACACGCCTATTCTCGGCTCCTCTCCTTCTACTTGTTTTTCAACCGGATATTCCTTAACAGAAGCTTCCGTATTCCTCACAGACTTTAGCATTTCGCTGCACAATGCAGCTGCTGCACTACCCTGCATCACTGTTTCCGGAATATCTTTCGGGCCGTTTCCGGCACCACAAAGATAAATCCCCTCCCTGCTGGAAGTAAGCGGTTGAAGCTGTTTTTCTTCAAAGAAACCGAATTTATTCTGTTCTATATTTAAAATATCGCCAAGTGTATTGTTAGAAGGATGAGCGGTCAAACCAACAGAAAGGACAACCATATCAAACTCTTCTTCTACATAGCCGCCATCTTTAATAAAGCTAAGCTGTAAGCCACGGGAAAGCGGATTTTCTTTAACTGAAGAAATCTGACTACGCACAAACCGCACCCCGGCATCATACTTAGCCTGATTGTAGAAACTTTCAAAACCTTTTCCAAAGGCACGTATATCGATATAGAAAATGGTAGGCTCTATTTCGGGGTCGTGCTCCTTCGCAATCATGGCTTCTTTAATTGCATACATACAGCATACCGAAGAGCAATAATCGTTTCCGGTGGTTACATCGCGCGAACCCACGCACTGGACCCACGCAATCTTTTTTGGTTTCTTTCCGTCGTAAGGCCTTTTTACATGGCCTTCATAAGGGCCGGAAGCACTCAAAACCCGTTCAAACTGAACACTTGTAATCACATTTGGAAAAATTCCATAACCATATTCCGGTTTTTGAGAAGCATCAAACGGTTTAAATCCACCTGTTGCAATAATCGCACCGGTTTGCAGTTCCAGTTGCTCATCTTTTTGGCTATGATCTACGGCATCAGCCTTGCAGGTCCTGACACATTCCATACATTCGGCACAACTGGCACATTGAAGACAACGCTGAGCCTCCCGGATGGCATCTTCTTTTGTGAACGTTTTCTCTATTTCTATAAACGTGCGGTTACGTTCTTCGGGATCAGGCATCGAAGGTTCCGTACGGCCTATTCTTTTTTTATCAGCATTTTCAGGAGTTTTAGCATGATCTCCAATATCCATCACCGGTTCTCTGTCAGTTCGCAGATTCTCGCCATCGATATATCTTGCAATAGATTCAGCCGCCCTATGTCCTTGAGCAACGCTTTCAACCAGCGAAGAAGGGCCAAGAACCACATCACCGCCTGCAAAAATTCCTTCCTTAGAAGTTTCCAGAGTTAGTGGGTCTGTACTAATCAGTCCTTTCTCTGTTTCTATGAAGCCTTCAATAGCTGAAAGTTCACATTCCTGGCCTGTAGCCGGAATAATCGTATCAGCTTCAATCGTCATTCTTTGTTCGGGGTCTACTTCCAGAGACTTTTTGCCGTCTCCTTTATGAATTGTAATGCAACGCTCAACTTCAAGTCCTGTTACTTTTCCATCACTCTGGACAACTTTTGCAGGAGACCACGAATTTCTGAGCTCCACGCCTTCCTCAATGGCCTCTTCAATTTCCCATGAATGAGCCGGCATTTCCTTTTGAGTTCGTCGATATACAATTGTAACCTTTGAACCAAGCCTCAATGCAGAGCGGGCCACGTCAACCGCTACGTTTCCACCTCCAATGACAGCAACGTGCTTTCCGATTGGCGGCCTCTCTCCATTACTGATCTGACGAAGGAAAGGTATACCATACATCACTCCTTTTGCATCACTGCCTTCAAGCGGAATTTGTTTTGCTTTTTGTGCACCGGTGGAAAAGAAAACGGAAGTAAAACCCTGATTTTTCAGATCCGTTGTTGTAAAATCTTTTCCATACTCCCAGCCTGTTTTAACTTCAATACCCTCCTTTATCAGAAGATCGATTTCATAATCCAGATAATCTTTAGGCAAACGGTAGTCCGGTATTCCTGTTCGCATCATACCGCCAAGCTTATCGGCAGCCTCAAATACCGTAACCTGAAATCCTTTTTTCACAAGGTCATGAGCACAAGTTAAGCCGCCGGGTCCTCCGCCGATTACAGCAACTTTCTCTGCTCTTTTTACCTCTTCTATATCATTTTCGTAAATAGCTGAAACATCTGCTATTTCACCTTTCTCCAGCAATTCTTTTTCATAATCTGCGACAAAACGTTTTAAATTACGAACGGAAACAGCTTCATCTATATCTTTTCGATTGCAATTATCTTCACAGGGATGATGGCAAATGCGGCCGCAAACACCGGCAAAGGGCATTCGCTCACGGATTAAATTCAATGCCTCCAGAAACTTACCTTTTGCAATAAGTGCCGTATACCCCTGAACATTAACACCGGCAGGGCATGAACCTTTGCATGGTGCGTAAGGAGTAGATTTGTCGATGGTATAGACATTTGGAATTGCCTGGGGATACAAGCGATAGATTGCCTTTCGTTCGGAGAGTTCACCATTGAAAGCATCTCTCCGGGCAACAGGGCATTCCTGTTCACACTCACCGCACCCATTACAAGTTTCCTCATTGACATAACGGGCTTTCTTATTTATTTTAACAGTGAAGTTGCCCGCTTCTCCTTCAACCTTTTCCAAATCTGCATAAGAAATTATCTCGATATTCAGATGCCTTCCTGTTTCGACTAATTTTGGAGAGATCATGCACATGGCACAATCATTTGTTGGAAAAGTTTTATCCAGCTTTGCCATATTACCGCCAATAGCAGGTTCCTGTTCAAGTAAATAAACCTTATAACCTAATTCAGCGCTATCCAAAGCTGCCTGCATTCCGGCTATTCCACCTCCAACAACTAATATAGAGCCCGTTTTTTTATCTTGCATAAAATTAAAATTCGTAATTATCGATTTTTTCTTATTTAATCTATAATAACCCTTTTATGGTAATTTGAAGTATTAAATGGTTATTTCAAGGGTTGCATGGTTTCAAAGTTCATATCCAGGCCAACTTCATCCGGCTTGCAACCGAATGCCAGCCCCATGAGCTGGCTTATAAAAGGAACAGGCATGGATTCTTCAATTGAATATTCCTCCCTTACCTGTTTTTGTTTTGTATCTAAATTCGTTTGGCACATTGGGCATGAAACCGTAACACAGTCAGCTTCCCTCAAACTGGCATCCTTCAATATTTTGCCAACAAGCTTTTCCCAGATAGAACCCATGGTAAGGAACAAACTGGCTCCGCAACATTCTGTTTTATAAGACCAATCAAGCGTTTCAGCGCCCAAAGCTTTGACAAGATTATCCATGCTCATTGGATATTCCATCGTATCAAAAGTCTGCTCTTTTGGAACCCGTGTGTTCAGACAGCCATAGTAGCAGGCAACAACCATTTCCGAGAGTGGATGTGTAACTTTCTCAGAAATACTGTCAATTCCCACTACATTTACAAAGAAATCCAGAATATTTCGAACTTTTACCTTCCCTTCATAGGTGTAGCCTGTTTCCTTACTAAGCTTTTCAAGTCTTTCCTTATCTTTTAAAAGCTCATACTCTGTGGAAGCCAGCCTGTGATAACAAGAAGCACAGGGAACAACTAACTCATCAATTCCTTGTTGCTCAGCAACCGAAAGATTACGAAGGTTAAGTGCTAAATTCAAGTTCATATCCAGTGATTTTACTGATGTAGCGCCACAACAGCTCCAATCATTCATTATGGAATAATCTATTTCAAGAATTTCAAAAACTTTTTCCAGGCTTTTTAAGTAGTGACTTGAACTTGTCTCCAAACTACACCCCGGATATAACGCTATATTCTTATCTTGCATAATTTAAACAATCTCCTTTGTTGAAAATCACTGTCTCTAATCGTTCTTACGCCCTATTAATCTGGTTATCCATATTCTAAACCCTTTCACCGATTTCGGGGGGAATATTTTCAATTTGTTTTTAAAAAACATTTTCGGCGCCAACATGATATTCTGAAAGGGTTTTTTACTTTGCAGGTTGTATTCACCCATGATTCGAAGCTCGTGTGCCCTTCCCCGCCGAAACACATCGTTTGCAAAAACTTTATGAAATTTATAAATCTCGGGAGTTTTAGGTTTAATGCCTCTCTCAATCGCCTTTTCCTTGAGGTTATTCATTATGCCCGTAATATTGATATCGTTCGGGCATTTGACAGAACACGCATAACAATTGGCGCATATCCAGATTGTATGCGTATCCATTACGCGTTCCTCCAATCCCAGAGAAACAAGATGAATAACCTGATGCGGATACATGTCCATTTCCTCAGCTATCGGACAACCACTGGAGCATTTCGCACATTGGTAACACAGAGAAGTGTCGCGGTAAATAGGCTCAGTTTCATTAATTTCTGCAGTTTCCATAATATTTTTGAATTCGTATTTTTTCGTTTTAAAAATCCCCTGAAAACATTAATAAAAAGTTTTCTTTTTATTCAGCCTCCAATCAATTATTTATCAGGAGCATGTGGATTGAAGCTTTTTTCATACAATGATTTCACCTCTTTAAATTCTCCAGATAAAGACTCGTACAAATCAATAGCAGCCCTGGATTTATTTAATGTATAAAAATGAATGCCGGGAGCTCCGTTTTCAAGCAAATCAGTAGCCTGTTCAACAGCCAGGTCAAGCCCTACTTTATATCTCTCTTTCGGATTGTCCTTATACGGTTCCAATTTCTTTTTTACATCATCAGGAATTGTAGTGCCGATTCCCTCAGCAAACTTCTTAATATTTTTATAATTGGTTAATGGAATCATACCTGGAATAATTCTGCATTTAATTCCTTTTTGTTCCGCTTTATTTATAAAATCCCAGTAGTATCTATTGTCAAAAAACATTTGAGTAATCAAGAAATCAGCCCCTGCGTCAACTTTAAGCCTGAGATTGATCAGGTCTTCTTCCATTGTCGTAGCTTCCTGATGCTTCTCAGGATAAGCTCCGGCACCGATACAGAAATCATAATTCTCATTGACAAATCTTACGAGGTCGCTTCCATAATTAAAACCATCGGTATTTTCAGGGAATTTATCCTGTCCTTTTGGCGGATCCCCTCTCAGCAGCATCACATTTTCAATTCCCATATCCTGGAGAACGCGCATATCGTAGGCAATCTTCTCCTTCGTTGCATTAACACATGTATAATGAGCCATACTCACAAACCCAAGATCATTATGAAAAAGGTCCACAAGATTGAACGTATTCTCCTGGGTACTCCCACCGGCTCCATAGGTCACCGTTACAAAGGACGGATCCAGTTTCATCAGTTGTCCTGCATTAATCCCAAACTTCACTGCTGTAGTGTAGTCTTTCGGTGGAAAAAATTCAAATGAATAAGTTCTCTTGTGTTTTTTAAAAATCTCTGTAATTCTCATCTCCGCATTATTTTTTCATATTCTATTTTAATAA
>JBNJFT010000084.1:5645-10166 GCA_051747065.1 Bacteroidota bacterium
TTCGGTGGAAAAAATTCAAATGAATAAGTTCTCTTGTGTTTTTTAAAAATCTCTGTAATTCTCATCTCCGCATTATTTTTTCATATTCTATTTTAATAAACTCACTTTTTCTTTTCAATATTATCTAATAGTCCAACACTGAATTCAACCATTTCTCGGCATCTCTTACATCCATTTTGGTACGGCGTGCATAATCATTTAGCTGATCTTTTCCAATCTTTCCGATACCAAAATATTTTGAAGCATTATGAGCCAGGTAAAACCCGGTAACTGAGCTTGCTGGTTTCATGGCATAACTATCTGTAAGCATTATTCCTACTTTATTCTCGATATCGAGCAAATCAAACAAAGGCTTTTTCAGTGAATGGTCGGGGCAAGCAGGATAACCGGGAGCAGGCCTTATCCCCCTGTATTTTTCTTTAATCAGTTCATCTTTCGATAAATCTTCCTCGGGATCGTATCCCCAGTATCTTTTCCTTACCCACTCATGAAGCACCTCTGCAAAAGCCTCCACTAAGCGGTCTGCAATTAAACGGAACATAATACTGTTGTAACTGTCGCCTTCCTGCTTGAAGCGTTCTACGTGTTTCTCCGTACCAATACCGGTAGTTACGGCGAAGCCTCCAAAATAATCCTTAATTCCGGAATCTACGGGGGCAATATAATCGCTAAGAGAAAGGGCATAGCCATTCTTATCCCGCATTTGCTGCTGACGAAGCATTGGAATACGCTCAATTATCTTTCTTCTTTCATCATCTTCAAACACAAGCACATCATCGGCGTCTGAATTTGCCGGGAATAAACCAATTGCACCTTTGGGCCGGATCAATTTTTCATCAACAATTTTATCGAGCATATTTTGGGCTTCATCAAATACTCTTTTGGCCTCTCCTCCGACTTTTTCTTTTTCAAATATTTGCGGGAAAACGCCTTTTAAACCCCAGCCGTGAAAAAACGGTGTCCAATCTATATATTTTCTAAGCAATTTAAGATCAAAATCATCAAAATATTTTCTTCCCAGCATTCTGGGTTCCACAGGAGCTTCTTCCCTGTAATTGTACATAAAGCGTTTTCTGCGGGCATCGCGAAATGAAATACGTTTTTTCCCTTTTCTTTTGCTCAGATATTCTCTGCGTAATTTCTCCTGTTGCTCTTCTATTTCAGCAATATACCCTGCCGGATCTTCTCCTGTCAGATGACTTGCCATAGCCACACCTCTTGAAGCATCAGAGGATTGAACAACAACTCCCGAATACTGTGGAGCCATTTTTACAGCGGTATGCAATGGAGAAGTAGTGGCTCCTCCAACCATTACCGGGATATCTATATTTTCTTTCTCAAGTTTCTGAATTACTTCAATCATATTATCAAGAGAAGGAGTTATCAAACCGCTTAAACCTATAAGAGAAGGTTTCTCCTCTTTGACTTTTTTGACTATTGCGTCATTAGGGGCCATTACGCCCATGTCAATGATTTCAAAATTGTTAGACTGAAGCACCAGTGAAAGAATGTTTTTCCCTATATCATGAACATCACCATTGACAGTTGCAAGAAGAACTTTTTCTTTGCTGAATTGTTTTCCCTGATCTTTCTGAGACTCTTCAAGGCCGGACATTAATGAACCCACCGCCTTGTTCATCACTCTTGCACTCTTTATTACCTGAGGCAAAAACATTTCCCCTTTACTAAAGCGTTTCCCTACTTTATCCATTCCCTTCATCAGGGGGCCTTCAATGATCTCAAGAGGCCTATCGTATTGCTGGCTTAATTCAGCGATATCCTGTTGAATATAATGTGTTATGCCATTCTGTAGGGCATAAATTAAGCGTTTTTCAGCAGATTCTTTTCGCCATTTTAAACCAACAGTTTCTGTTGTTCCCTTTTTAGTGTATTTTTTGGCAGCTTCCAGAACTCTATCTATAGCATCCTTACGCAGATTAAAGACAAGATCTTCCACATGCCTTTTGAGCCTTTCGGGTATTTCTGAAAAGTCGTGAATTTTTCCGGGATTAATTATAGCAAAGTCTAATCCGGCATTCTGGCAGTGATAAAGGAAAACTGAATTTATAATTTCTCTTAAATAATCATTGCCGCGGAAAGCAAAAGAAATATTTGTTATCCCGGCATTCACCTTTGCGTAAGGTAAATTCTGCTTTATCCACTGAACCGCTTTGATAAAATCCTTACCATAATGATTATGTTCTTCAATCCCGGTGCCGATAGTAAGCACGTTGGGGTCAAATATGATATTCTCCGGAGAAAATTTGAGTTCATTCGTCCATATATCATAGGCTCTTGAGCAAATTTCAACTTTTCTTTCAAAAGAATCGGCTTGCCCGTTTTCATCAAAAGCCATAATAACCACATTAGCGCCAAGATTTTGAATGGTTCTTGCCTGCTCTTTGAATCGCTCTTCTCCGTCTTTCAGGCTTATTGAATTTACAATGGCCCTTCCCTGCAAATTTTTCAGTGAAGATACAATGACATCGAAGTTGCTTGAATCGATCATAAAGGGCACTGTAGCAATATCCGGCTCTGCACTGATCAATCTCAAAAAGTGTGGCAATGCCTTTGTAGTATCAATCATACCATCATCCAGGCTGATATTAAGCAGATCTGCTCCTGCATTAACCTGTTGCCTGGCTATTTCTACCGCTTCTTCATATTTTTCTTCCTGAATAAGCTGGTTAAATACCTTAGAACCGGTAACTGTAGTTCGTTCCCCAATATTAATCAATCTTGTTGTGTCCTTCACTCCCAGTGAATGCAATCCACTCAATCGGGTAGTTCGATTGTGGGGCATAATCACCCTTGGATTATAATGATCGGCTACTCTCTTTATTGCCTTGACATGGTTCGGAGTTGTTCCGCAACAGCCTCCGACAATATTAACCAATCCATTTTCGAGATATTTACCGATCTGCTGTGCCATTTCAATGGCCGATTGGTCATAATCACCAAACTCGTTGGGTAACCCGGCATTAGGATGCGCGCTAACATTAACAGTTGATTTAATGGCAAGGCGCTCAAGGTAAGGTACCATCTGGTCAGCGCCGAACGAGCAATTCAACCCAACAGAAAACAAATCAAAAGGTTCGAGTGAATTAAAAAATGCCTCCACTGTCTGGCCGGATAAATTCCTGCCACTTTCGTCGATAGTAGCAGAGACCATAACAGGGATATCTTTATCAAGAGTTTCTTTTATTTCATTAATAGCAAATAATGCAGCTTTGGCATTCAGAGTGTCAAAAACAGTTTCTACTAAAAGAAGATCGACTCCTCCATCAATAAGAGCCTGAGCCTGAGACTTATAAACGTCGGCTAATTCGTCAAAAGAAACTTCTCTTTCAGAAGGTTGATTGATAGCAGGAGATATAGAAGCTGTTTTACTTGTCGGGCCAAGTGCACCTGCAACGAAGCAAGGTTTATCATCTACGCTATCGCAATATTCAGCTACAGCCTCCTTTGCTATTTTTGCCGCAGCATGATTAATTTCATACACTTCATCCTCGAGAAAATACTCTTTCAATCCGTAATAGTTCGCATTGAAACTATTTGTCGTAACAATGTCAGCACCAGCCTCAAGATACTCTTTGTAAATTTTCTTAACAACTCCGGGCTGAGTTATATTTAATATTCCATTAATGCCTTTTAGCTCAATCGGATGATCTTTGTATTTTTCTCCCCGGCATTGCTGCTCCGAAAGGTTCTCTCTCTGGAGCATGGTTCCCATTGCTCCGTCAAGTATCAGAATTTTCCGATTTACTGCACTTTTTACATCTATATTTCCGTCTTCTTTATCCATACGTAATCTTTCCTTAGAATTCTAAAAATTCCTGTGCAAGTGGTTCTATACAGCAAGATGGCTTTTGATTAATTCTTTCTGACCAGATTAAACAATTAGTGAAATTGTGTCATAAATTATCATTCAAACATTGAGTAGTGGTTAATAAGATTCTCTCTAACCATTGCAAACTCAAATTATAGTAAGATAACATAAAAGAAGTTGATAAGAACATTCCAATTAATTTCTGTGCAAACTTAATACTTATCCATTAAAAAAACAAAAGTATTTGTCTTTTTAATGGCTTCTACAACTCTATTTTCCAGATAAAACAGTCTGATAACGAAACACTTACAAAAAACAAATAAGGTGAGATTGAATATTCTATATTTTGCTGAAAAGAAAGCTCTATATAATTTCTATTCAAATAAACTTAAGGGATAAGAAGGCTCTATTCTTAGCATGAATAATTCAGGTTAGGTGGTGTTTTAAAAATCCCGGCTTAAACTTTAACCTAACAGGTTTTGGAAACCTGTTAGGTTTGCATGTTTATTATTTATCTCTTTTTTCTACATGCTGTGGATGAAGGTTTCTAATGTTAATATTTAAAAATTTATAATGATTTCAAGGCTTTCTTTATATTTTCTTCAATACGTTGTTCGATATTCTGTGTTTCTGTGTAATGAAATTTTTCTCCGGTAATCTTTTCAAACAGCTCAATATATCGTTCAGAAACT
>JBNJFT010000085.1:0-10148 GCA_051747065.1 Bacteroidota bacterium
TAATAAAAGAAGAAAAACTAAGCGGAAAAGAAGCTTCCATTTATTCAATATTTCTTGAAGAGGAACAGGAAACATTGTTTAATCGTTTTATTAATGAAAATAAAAATTCATTTAAAAGTGAACTAAAAGATATTATAAATCGTATAAAGGTAATAGGACATAAAACCGGAGCAAGGGAACAATTTTTTAAACTCAAAGAAGGAAAACCAGGTGATGGTGTATGTGCTCTATACGACAGACCAGATAAAAACTTGAGATTGTATTGTATTCGGTATGGAAAAACAATTATTCTATTAGGTGGCGGTGGACAAAAGGACACAAATACGTTACAGGAAGAGCCGAAACTAAAACAAGAGAATTACATATTAAGAAAAGTTGCTAAGGAAATTCAAGAAAAGATGCAAGAAGGAGAAATAAAGTTCTCTGATGATTATATGAGTTTTTTAGGTGACCTCGAATTTAAACCCGAAGACTATGAGTAAAAAACAGAAAGAAGAAAAATATGTTAGTCCGGCATTAGATGAATTAATGGACGAAATTGACGAAAGGCAATACAAAAGAACAGAAAAAAGAATGATACTGGCTGCCAGGATTGATGAAGCTAAGAGAGCAAAGGGCTGGAAAAATAAAGATTTAGCTAAAATGCTTGGCAAAAATGATTCTGAAATAAGCAAATGGCTCAGCGGAACCCATAACTTTACTGCTGACACACTCTCCGACCTGGAAGAAGTGTTGGGGATTCAATTGCTTAACGCTAAAGAAGAATCCAAAACGATCGTAATCCAGCAAAACACAATTACAGTAAGCTCAGAGGCTGGAACATGGGAAACAATGATAAATGACTCTCAAACAGAAAAAGGTTTCTTTTCATTATCGAACTCAGAATCTAACAATTGTTAATTAAACACACTATGGCTAATACAAAAAATCACAACACACCTGAATACAGATTATCAGGCATTGAATTATTAGACATGCATCTATACCATGAAAATAGATTAAAGAGGGAGAGCAAAGAATTTCACTTTAATATCAATATTGAACACAAAATCAATATAGAGAAAAAACTGGTATTTGCTATCACATCTATAAATGTGCTTCACGAAGATAAAGAAACTCTCCTGGGGTCCATAAAAGTGGCTTGTAACTTCGAAGTCAAAAACCTGGAAGATTTTACAAATCAAGAAAAAAAAACTGTTGATTTTCCAAAAGAAATGCTCACAGCCTTAAATGCTGTATCAATTTCAACTACACGAGGTGTGATGTTTGCTAATTTCAGTGGTACCTTCCTGCATAAAGCACATTTACCACTTATCGATCCAAAAGAATTCACAAAAAAAAATAATTAATGACGATTACAATTTCTTACTACACATTTGCAGTTTTCTCTTTGACGCACGCGTTGCAAACGCCTGCTAATTGGGCATTATAACCCAAGCTATTTTAAAATTCAACTCCAATTCTTATAGGTATTAAAAACGATTGTTGAGTAAATAAAAAACCTGATTGTATATATCCTCCAATATTTTTGCTTATTGTATAATGAATCCCTGCTCCCAGTTCTCCAAGAGCACTGCCTCTTCCATTTTCATATTGATTCCAGATATGATTATATCCGGCTTTCAGGTTTATAAATGGAGTGATCCCGGTTTCAAAAGGTAAATATGTAATATCTGTAAATATTGAGATTCCGTGTATTCCTTCAAAATTTAAATAACCTAATCCAATAGCTGGCATAAACTTATCTTTGAAACTTAAACCATGTATAACATTTATGTCAATACCATTTTGCTCATTATCCAGATTATAGCCTTTCCAATCGGGTCCAGGGTCAACATCAACAATGTTATGTTGATATTTCAAAAATCCAGCCTCAACTTTCCTTTTATAATCCATTTGTGCATTAACACTGATTACCGCAGGAATGAAAAATAAGATCAATAATATTCTTTTCATTTTTTTATAAAGTTAAATTAAACCTGATTGAGACTGTTTTTTAAATATAAACACTAATTCTTATCTTTCTTTTAATTCGCTTTGTCGTTTAACTAATATTCATATGTAATGAATGCGTTTGTTATCTTTATCTTTGACGTACGCGTTGCAAACGCTCGCTAGTGAAAGAAATTAACTAACAATTTCTTTTCTTCTCAAAAGAAAGTAGAACAACACCAAAAACCCGATGAGTAGTGTATAGATGAAGGTAAGTCCGTTGGAAAGGACTCCAAAGCTTACGCCGGCGTTGGGATCGAAATTGAAAATATAAAACAGCTGATAGATTAAATAGTGGGTTGTCCCTATACCACCGGGTGTGGGAAGCGCCCAGCCTATTCCTCCTACAAAAAGGACTATCACGGCAAAATACCATCCTTTTCCTTCTGTTGCGGGTAAGGCCTTCAAGGCAAAATAATTCATGGTGATCAAGGCGATCCAGATTAGTACTGTTAATATAAGAAACTGTCTGTACTTCTTTAAATATAAAGTTTGCTTTATGGCTACTAAAATCTCTTTCAAAATTTTCTTAAGCTTTACATGGTAGCCTTTTGAAATAATAAAATAACCAATGGCAATAAGGATGACAAAAGCAACAACAAAATACAAATAATAGGCTTCAAAAAAGGTTTCTTTCGGATCCACAGATTGATTTTCAAGATAGGTATTAAATAATCCTATTAACCTGTCAAATTCAAGAAAGAAAAGTACCAGCAATCCCACGCCCAATACTAATATATCATATATACGCTCAGAAACAACCGAACCAAAACTTCTGGTCAATGGAACATTTGTTGTTTTTTGAAGCGTGGCACATCTGACAATTTCTCCAAGCTTTGGAGTGAAACTATTTACAAAATACCCCATTACCGTAGAAGTAATGATATGTCTTTTTTTAACATCATACCCAAGATTATGAATGAGTATTCTCCATCTCAACGCTCTTAAAATAAAAGTAACTAAAAGAAAAGCACCTGTCAAAAATACATAAAGCCACTTTGCTTGTGTGATGCTTTCCCAGATACGGTCCAAAGGTTTATTTCGCAGAGTAAGAAAAAGAAACAAAAGACCTACTAAAACGCCAATTATGGTATGTAATATATTTCTATTCTTCCGGTTCATAAATTCATTCCAATATCTTGGTTATTTGGCTTGCTAATTTAAAAAAATGTTTTTTCCAGTTTAAATATTAAAACCAAATTCATATAATGCTGAAAAAATATTGCTTAATTCACCTTAGTTTTCTTCCCTCGGATCCTTCATTATTTCAAGTTTAGCCATTTTTTCTACCTCCATGCTCGGGTGACCAAACTCTTCCACAATTTTACCCAGCAGCAAATATACACCATCGCCTCTAAATGGATAAGTTTTCAACGCATCGGGAAAATGAACTGTATCGAAGAATTCACCTTTCGAATCAACGAAAGTTGCAAAATTCATAATCTCTTTGTTAACTGTACGCACATATTTTATGGTAACCAGTTGTCCGATCAAACGAACTTTTTTCCCGACATAATCGAGCATCTTATTTACGCTCAGCTCACCCCGAAACTCCGTCTTTAACAGATCAAAATAACTTAAAGTGACAGGAAAATCCAAAAACTCAATTTCATCGTATGCGTCTTCAATGTTATTCTGCTTAAATTCAGGTAAAGTATATGTTTTGGATTCCTTAAATTCAAAAAGTTCCGGTTCTTTCGATTCAGATTCAGACTTGCCGCTCATATAGATACGCCAGAGCAATTCTGCCTTAGGCATTCCTGTAAAACTTAGAGCTCCCGTACGAATCAGGATTATCATCTGTTCTTTGGGAATCGCAGTCCGCTTCAAAAAATCATCTAAATCCTCAAAAGCTCCATTATTCTGTCTTTCAGTAAGAATCTCTTTTACTACAGAATTCTCCAATCCTTTTACATGGACAAACCCAAGACGGATAGTGCTGTTGCTGACCCGTGTCAGATAATTGCTTTCATTCACAGATGGAAGGTTTATTTCTGCCCCATAACGTTTCGCTTCATTCAGGTAAACCCAGGTTTTATAAAACCCGCCAAAATTATTGATAACAGCCGTTAAAAACTCTAATGGATAGTAAGCTTTCAAATAAAGACTTTGAAAGCTTTCCATGGCGTATGAAGCAGAGTGGGCCTTTGAAAAAGAATAGCCGGCAAAAGATTCGATCTGCCTCCACACCTCATTTATGACTTTCTCAGAATATCCTTTATTTCTGCAATTTGAAAAGAATTTTTCCTCAATACGTTTAAACTCCTTTTTTGAACGATATTTGCCGCTCATTGCTCTTCTTAGTATATCCGCATCTGCAAGGTCAAGGTCTGCAAAATGATAGCAAACCTTTAATACATCCTCCTGATATACCATGATTCCATAGGTTTCACTGAGCTGTTCTTTCATCACCGGATGAATGTATTCGAAATCATCAGGGTTATGATACCGGCGGATGTATTCTTTCATCATCCCGGATTTCGCAACTCCCGGACGAATTATTGAAGAGGCTGCTACAAGTGTGATGTAATTATCGCAATTCAATTTTTTCAATAAGCCTCTCATCGCCGGACTTTCAATATAGAAACAACCAGTCGTTTCACCTGAACGTAATAACTCTTTTGCTTTTGGATCATTCTTGATATCATCGGTTCGGTGAATATCAATATGTTTGTTATGATTTTGCTCGATAATTTCCGTAGCTTCTTTAATATGCCCAATTCCTCGCTGACTTAAAATATCGAGTTTTTCAAAACCTAAATCTTCAGCGGAATACATATCCCATTGTGTAGTTGGATAACCTTTCGGGGGCATATCAAGAGCAGAATAATAAGTAACAGGCTTTTCCGAAATCAGAACTCCGCCAGCGTGAATGGTACGAATATTAGGGAAGTCTGTGAGTTTTTGGGCAAACTGGAACATGCGATCATAAACGGGGTCACGGTTTACATAAAAGCCTGGTTGGGCAACGATATTGTCTATCTCTGATTTTGGCAGGCCGTAAACTTTTCCAAGTTCACGCAATATAGAACTACCTTTAAATGTGGAAATAGCTCCCAGTAAGGCAGTGTGCTCATAACCAAAACGCCGGAAAATATAATCAAGGATATAATCTCTTTCCTTCCATGAATAATCAATGTCAAAATCGGGAGGGCTACTCCGTTTCGGATTGATAAACCTCTCAAAATATAAATTAAGTTCTATAGGATCAACATCAGTGATGTATAAACAATAAGCTACAATACTGTTTGCGCCACTCCCCCGCCCTACATGATGGAAGCCATTCTCCATGGAATACTTGATTATATCATGCGTAATTAAAAAATAAGCCGAAAAACCAAGTTCATCAATAACATTCAATTCCTTCTCAATCCGTTGCTTTATTTGGGGATTATCTTCTCCATATCGTTTGGCCATTCCTTGCTTTGCAAGGTCAGAAAGACGCTTCTTATCTGTTTCTTTATCCCCTGTAAAATATTGTTTATTTTTTATTGAGGCATCAAAATAAAGTCCACATTCTTGTATTAGTTTCCTGGCATTCTCTTCCAGAAACGGAAAATTGCGGCATGCTTTTCTAACTTCAAAAGGACTATAAAACAGTTCATTCTGACTGGCAAGCCATTCTTCCTTCAATTTTAAAAGCAATGTATTATGGGCTATCGCTCTTAAATGTCGATGAACTTCCCATTCATAGGGCTCTAAAAAAGTTGCCGGATTAAAGTAAATGTATTTATGCTGATAATTCTGATAATTTTCTGAATAAAGCTGGTTTATCTGGCCATAACTAACACCAATATACTCATTTTCTAAAAGTTCTCCAGGTGTTTTTTTACCCAATGGATAAATAAAAAAGATATCATCGATTTCAGGTGATTTCTCAGGGAATAACGAATTATTCAGGGAATATCTGCTGAAAAACCGATTAAGATTATTAAAACCTTCATTATTCTTAGCAATTCCTGTATATAGCCATTGATCTCTATTTCGAAATTCGATACCACCGATGGGACGGATGTTATATTTCTTACATTCGTTTACAAACTCAATAATTCCTGAAGTATTATTAATGTCAGTCAGGCACAAGGCATCTAATTCATAATCAGATGCTTGTTTGACAAGTTTGTCAATAGGAATAACACCGTAACGTAAACTATAATAAGATCGGCAAATCAAAGTCATATCAATACAAATGTCGGAAATTAATTTAAAAAAGAGAAAAAAATGTAAGGTTTTTAAGAAAAGCTCCCTTTTTTGGAATGAATTAGTTGGCAGTTGCAGCGGCAGTAGTAGTGGCAGAAGGCAGCGAAGAGAAACCTGACAGCGCCTCCTGAGCCTCTCAGCGTTTGGAGCAAAAAGCAGAACGAACGGCGATGCTAAACGAAAATGAAGAAAAGTACGCAAAAAGCTAAAGGCTAAAGGCCAAAAGCTAAAAGCCAAAGGCTAAGGGCCAAATTTCAGTTAAAAAATCAATCAACCTTGACTATAACATCTCAGATCCTTCAGAACAATCTTCGAAATGTTAATATCTCGCAACCAGTGGCATTCTGCGTCCTACGCCAAAAGCTTTGGAGGACACTCTCAACACCGGCGGCGACTGATAACGTTTATATTCACTGTTATTCACCATTCTGACAACCTTTTCAACCAGTTCTCTGTCAAAACCTCTTTCTTCAAAAATATCGTCAATTGATTTTTGAAGTTCGATGTAGTCAAAAAGGATCTTATCGAGAACCTCATACTCCGGTAACGTATCACTGTCTTTTTGATCCGGAGCCAACTCTGCAGAGGGTGCCTTTTTAATTATACTTACGGGAATAAGCTCTTCACGGGAATTTATAAACTCTGCAAGTCGATATACATCAGTCTTGTATACATCACCAAGAACTGAAACAGCCCCGTTCATATCCCCGTATAAAGTCGCATAACCAACAGCTGATTCACTTTTATTGGAAGTATTTAACAGAATGTTGCCAAATTTATTTGAAACAGCCATCAGCAGTGTCCCTCTAACTCGTGCCTGTACGTTTTCTTCAGTTGTGTCTGGTTCAGTGTTTTTAAAAAGATCTGCTAATGCCTGATCAAATGATTCTACGATATTGCTGATGGACACAGTGTTATACTTTACCCCCAAATTGTTGGCCAATTCTTCTGCATCTGTGACAGAATTCGCAGAAGAAATATCTGAAGGCAACAACATAGCCTGCACATTATCTTTTCCCAAAGCTTCAACAGCAATAGCCAAAACTACTGCCGAATCAATACCACCTGAAACACCTACTATCGCTTTTTCAAATTCCAGTTTTCGGAAAAAATCTTTTAACCCCAGAACAAGTCCGTGGTATATCTTTTCAATATAATTTGATGAATCATGGGTTTCGTTATGCGCTTCTTTTTTCAGCATCGTTTCTAAGTCAAACACTCGATAATCTTCACTGAACCAGTTCAGTTCGTCCATAATCAAACCATTCGGATGGATCGCAAGAGAAGCACCTTCAAAAATAAGTTCAGTTTGGGCTCCAACCTGATTTACGTAAAACACCGGAAGATTATATTCTTTGGCCTTTCTTAAAAATATATTCTTTTTGCCCCAGATTTTTGTATAAGAGAAAGGAGAGGCGGCAATATTTATGAGGATATCCGGATTGTATTCCTGCAATTTCTTCATTGGAGAGACAGTATATAGCTCTCTTCTGCCGAACAAACTCTCATAAGGCTGATCATCCCAAAGATCCTCACAAATTGTCATGGCAATCTTATGCCCTTTATATTCAATGACATCAAATTTTTTATTTTGTTCGAAATAACGGTATTCATCGAAAATATCATACGTTGGCAGCAAGGTTTTATCCTGAACAGATCTCACCTGTCCTTCTTCAATAAAAAAAGCTGAATTAAGTAACATTTTTCCTTTTGCGTTGGGATTGATCCGCGGACCTCCAAGAATAGCAGCTATACCATAACAGGATTTAGCGATTTCTTTCACTGTGGCATCACACTGATCAACAAAAATCTGATAATCCAAAAGATCCTGTGGTGGATAACCACATACAGACAATTCGGAAAAAACAACTAAATCAGCTCCGTCATTTTTTGCTTTTTGGATGTTCTCCAGAATCAATTTTTTATTGTATTCAAAATTTCCAACATGATAATTTAGTTGAGCTAATGCTATCTTCATAATTGCAAACAGTTTTTATAACAACATTAATCAAAAAAGAATTCCTAATCGTAAGGAAACATTACCGGAAGTAACTTTATTGCTATTATTCTTTGTAATATCCGTAAAGCCGTTTTTATAGGTTATTCCGCCAACCAGGGCGGTGCTGCCTCCAATAGAATATTCTATTCCGCCTCCAAAATAATAACCAAGATTATACCAGTTAACGTCATTACTGACATTCACATCATTGCTCCCGGGTAAATCGGCACTTGATTTTATATTAATTGCCGCATCAAGTCCAAGATGAGCAAAAAATCTGCTGTAGCCAATTTCAATGGTTTTAAATTTTAAGCCGAGAGGAATATCAATATACTGAAGGTTATAGCTTACAACCTCATCTGTTATACTATACGTTGTATCTTTTGCTGAAATATCTCTACTATCCTTATATCGTAATTTTCCTTTGATATTGTTGATAGAAATCCCTGTAGAGTATGCATACCTATCGGCAAAAAAATTATCAAAATTAAAACCACCATTAAAACTGATTTGTGAACCATCACTTTCTACATCCTTAGAGTCAGGTGACATCCACGAAACCTGTGGTTCGCCAAAAACAGTAAATGTATATTCATTCTGAGCATATAGTGTGTGGGATAAGCAAAACAGAGTTAAAATAAATAAATATTTTTTCATAATTTTCACCTTTAATAAAATTGAATTAAACTTGTTTCAAAAATAAGATTAACTCAATATTTATACCAAAATATGAAGTATAATCTATTGACAAATTTAAAATAAAAACGGAAGAATACTGTTAAATAAATAAAGCATTGATCAAATACCCGGTTTCAATAAAAAAAATCAAAAACTATGAAAAAACAAATTTTCTTCTTATTTCTTCTTTTTCTGATTATCTATGGATGCGGAAAGAAAAATAAGTTTGAAGTTGATGTTTCTGATATTAACATAACTATAGATATAAAACGTTTGGATCAGGATTTATTTCAGGTAGAGACAGACAGCATTTACAAAGAAATTCCGCGTTTAAACGAAAAGTATGGAGAATTCTTCAATATTTATAATCAACGTGTTATAAACATTGGCAACTCAAACAGCAAAGCGTATGTGGATAATCTACAGGCATTCCGCAGCGATTATGGAATAAAAGATGCTCATGAGAAAGTGCAGGAAAAGTACCCGGATTTAGACGCTTTGGAAGAAAAATTAACAAATGGCTTCAAGCATTACAGATATTACTTTCCTGAAAAACAGATCCCTGCTGTTTATAGTTTTCTGGGAGGTTTTAACCAGTCAATTGTGATTGCAGACAGCACTCTTGCAATAGGATTAGACAAATATCTCGGAAGAGATTGCGAAATATATGATAAGCTGGGATGGGAAGAATACCGCCAAAAAAATATGTATAAAGAAAAGATCCCTACTGATTGCATGAAGGGTTGGGCAGAAACAGAATGGACGTTTAACGACTCAATTGATGACAACGTCCTTTCCAACATGCTTTACAATGGCAAATTACTCTATTTTACACGAAGAATGTACCCAAAAGCACATGATACATTAATTGCCGGCTTCACAGGCAAGGAACTTGAATGGTGTAAGGCAAATGAAAAACACATGTGGGAATACCTGATTGACAAAAACATCCTGTATTCAACTGACTACATGACAATTAACAAAATGGTCAATCCGGCGCCATTCACTTCAGGATTTCCGAGGCAATCTCCGGGTGAGGCTATAAACTGGCTAGGTTGGCAAATAATTGATAATTACATGGAAAGAAAGGACGGAACAAACTTAAAGGAATTAATGAATGAAGACGATTATCAGAAAATTTTATCTGAATCTAAGTATCATCCGTGATTATGATTAGTTGCAGTGGCAACAGTCGGCAGTTGGCAGTAGGCAGGTAACGTAAGAAGATTGATATCGATGGAATAGAATTACCCCGTGCTAAAGGCCAAAGGCTAACAGC
>JBNJFT010000086.1:0-1548 GCA_051747065.1 Bacteroidota bacterium
AACCTGCCCGGGTTATCTTCCAGTTTCTCAAGCCAAATTCCGTCTTTATTAATTTTTCCTTTAATGTTGCGGTCGGCAGAACAGGAAACTCCCATTCCTACGGGACATGAAGCTCCGTGTCTTGGCAACCGCACGATACGAATATCCAGGGCAAAATATTTTCCTCCGAATTGTGCACCAATTCCTAGATCATAGGCTGCCTTCAGAACCTTTTCTTCAAGTTCCTTATCACGGAATGCCTGGCCGCCTTCATTACCCTGAGTAGGCAAGTTATCAAGGTATTTGGTAGAAGCAAGCTTAACCGTTTTCAAATTTGCTTCTGCAGACGTTCCTCCTACTACAAATGCCACATGATAAGGAGGACAAGCCGCAGTGCCCAATGATTTTAATTTCTCAACCAAAAATTCCTGCAATTTATCAGGGTTCAGCAAGGCTTTTGTCTTTTGAAACAGTGCTGTTTTATTTCCGGAACCTCCTCCTTTTGCTACAAACAAAAAATTGTATTCATCGCCGTCAGTAGCATATATGTCAATCTGTGCAGGTAGATTGGTGCCGGAATTTTGTTCTTTATACATATCAAGAGGAATCGTCTGAGAATACCTCAGATTCTCCTTAGTATATGTCTCGTAAACGCCTTTTGAAAGAGCCTTTTCATCGCCACCCCCGGTCCAGACATGCTGTCCTTTTTTGGCAACCACCGTTGCAGTACCGGTATCCTGACAAAAAGGAAGTTCGCCTTTAGCTGAAATTTCAGCATTACGCAACATTGTAAGTGCTACATACTTATCATTATCACTAGCTTTATCATCTTTCAGAATTTCAGCAACCTGCTTAATGTGTTCTGTACGCAGCATAAAAGAAGTGTCTCGAAAGGCTGTTTTTGCTATTTCAGTAAGCCCTTCGGGTTCAACCTTCAGCATCTTTTGTCCTTCGAATTCTGAGACAGAAACATAATCATCCGTTAACAAATAATATTCCGTCTTATCTTTACCTAACGGAAAAGGCTCCTGGTATTTAAACTCGGGTGTTGACATAAGGCATAAAGTTTTAGTTTGTATTTGTTCGTTATAAAATAACCACATTTAAGGTTATTAATTTGAACCGATAAGATACAAAATTTAAAGCAACGCGTCAATATTTTGCGGCGGGTCACCAATAATTGCCTTATACTTACCTTCAACGATAGGCCTTTGAATTAGGCGTGGATTTTCAACCAATATTTTCACCCATTCATCTTCAGTGAAATTTTTTCCTTTGAAATTATCCTTATAAACCTTTTCTTGTGTTCGAATGATGTCCTGAGGTTTTCTATTCAGTTTCATCAGCAGATTCTTTAACTTATCTTCTGATAAAGGATCTTCTTTCATGTATTTAATGATTTCGGGTTCAACATCTTGACTTAATAGATGTTCTAAACCTGCACGGCTTTTTTTACAACGGGGGTTATGATATATCCTCATATATTATTTGATTTAAAATTGATTTAGGTATTTTCATAGTAACTTAGAATTCAGAATACAGAATTCAGAATACAGAATTCAGAATACA
>JBNJFT010000086.1:1648-9990 GCA_051747065.1 Bacteroidota bacterium
AGAATTCAGAATACAGAATTCAGAATACAGAATTCAGAATACATCGTAAATTATATTTTTGCAATTACTCGCCGCCATACATCATAAGATAGCTTTTGATAAATCCATCGATTTTTCCATCCAGTACATCCTGAACATTTGATGTTTCGTGATCGGTACGAAGGTCTTTAACCATTTTATATGGATGCAAAACATAATTACGTATTTGTGAGCCCCATTCAATTTTTTTCTTCTGATCTTCTACCTTTTCCCTTTCTTCCATCTTTTTACGCATTTCAATCTCATACAACTGAGATTTCAACATACGAAGGGCTTTTTCTTTATTTTTGTGCTGAGACCTGGTTTCCTGGCTTTCAATAGTAATTCCCGTTGGAAGGTGGTGCAACCGCACAGCCGTTTCTACTTTATTTACATGTTGGCCTCCGGCTCCGCTGGATCGATAAGTATCCCATTCAATATCTGAGGGGTTGACATTTATTTCTATACTTTCATCTATAACAGGGGATACGAAAACAGACGCAAAAGAAGTATGGCGCCTGTTATTTGAATCGAAAGGCGAAAGCCTGACAAGACGGTGCACACCGTTTTCACTTTTCAAATAACCGTAAGCATAATCGCCTTCAAATTCAAGAGTGACAGATTTTACTCCGGCCTCATCGCCTTCCTGGTAATAGATCTCTTTGACTTTGTAATTGTTGAGTTCGCCCCAACGAGAATACATTCTCATGAGCATTTCAGCCCAATCATGACTCTCGGTTCCTCCTGCTCCGGGATTTATCTGAAGGTAGGCTCCAAAAGCATCTTCTTTTTTGCCAAGCATATTTTTCAGCTCTAATTTCTCAACCAGCTGCAAGGTTTTGTTATACTGAGCTTCAATATCTTCCTCAGTAGCCTCGTCTTCCCTGTAAAATTCCAGCATCACTTTAAGCTCTTCGATGTTCGTATCAATCTCATCGTAAGCTTTGATCCATTCTTTGAGCCGTGAAATATGTTTGAGCTTGGTTTCTGCTTTATGTGGATCATCCCAGAAATCGGGAGCCTGAGTCTTTTCTTCTTCTTCTTCTACCTGAATTCGTTTATTATCGATGTCAAAGATGCCTCCTCAACGCATCCCGGCGTTCCTCTATGGCTTTTATCTCTTCTGTACCTGTCATACAATTTTCTTTTTATGACAAAATTAACAATTCTTAGTTATTTTGAATAAAAGTTGTAAAATTGCCCAAAAAAGTGTTAGGATTAATTTCCATACTCTGAGAAGAACTTAATTCGCATCAGGCGAACATCTTCTTCAGAAAACTCATCTTCTCCCAATTCATTCAAAGCCGCATCAATAGACTCAGATTCAGCTTCTTCCAGAAAATAATCATAGATATCTTCCTGCTTATCTTCATCAATTACCTGGTTGATGTAATAATCCAGGTTGAGTTTGGTTCCTGATTGTACGATAGATTCAACCTCATTTAATAGTTCAGTCATCTCTATCCCTTTTGATTTCGCAATATCCTCAAGAGGTAATTTTCTGTCAATACCTTGTATAATAGCTACTTTCAAACCAGACTTATTAACGATTGACTTCACTACCATGTCCTGGGCGCGAATAATATCTTTCTCTTCCACATACTTTTTAATAATTTCTATAAATTTATCCCCGAATTTTTGGGCTTTTCCTTTTCCAACGCCCATTACATTCTCCAACTCTTCTTGAGTCACAGGGTATTGAGTAGCCATATCTTCGAGGGAAAAATCCTGGAAGATAACAAAAGGTGGCAGACTTTCTTCTTTAGCAACCTTTTTACGCAGATCTTTTAAAATAGATAACAATTCTTCATCTACGGTTCCACCCTGATTATCTCCTCCAGTTTCATCATCTCTGCTTTCGTAATCATGATCTTTACTAATCATAATACTCTCAGGGTTTTTCAGGTATTCTTCACCTTTCTCGCTAACTCTTATTAATCCGTAATTCTCAATATCTTTATCAAGTAAGCCCATAACCAAAGCTCTTCGGATGATTGTATTCCAGAACTCTGCCGTCTCATCTTTTCCCGTTCCAAATCCTGAGAGGAGATGATGTTTATAAGCCTTTATATTATTGGTTTCCTTCCCAATCATAAAATTGGTAATATGGTCGGGTTTAAACCTCTGCTTAACTTCCTGCACAGCTTTCAGGATTTTTACCATATAATCCTTTCCTTCAAACTGTTCTTTTGGATTAAGGCAATTATCACAGTTCTGACAATTATCCTCTTTGTATTCTTCTCCAAAATAATGCAATAATTGCTTCCGGCGGCATAGCGAAGATTCAGCATAAGCTGTTGTTTCCATCAACAATTGTCTTCCTATCTCCTGTTCATTAATGGGTTTCCCCTGCATGAACTTTTCAAGCTTCTGAATGTCTTTATAGCTGTAAAACACGATGCATTTCCCTTCACCTCCATCTCTGCCGGCCCTGCCTGTTTCCTGGTAATATGCTTCAAGGCTTTTCGGAATGTTATAATGTATAACAAAGCGAATATCAGGTTTATCAATACCCATTCCAAATGCAATTGTTGCCACTATGACATCAATATCCTCCATAAGAAATTTATCCTGCGTACCTGTACGCGTGGCCGAATCCATACCTGCATGATATGCCATAGCTTTAATTCCATTCACTTTCAAAGTTTCGGCGAGTTCTTCCACTTTCTTACGGCTCAGGCAATAAATAATTCCCGATTTGTTGGGGTTATTCTTTATAAATTTTATAATTTCTTTGGTTGCGCTCTTTTTAGGACGAACTTCATAATACAGGTTGGCACGGTTAAAAGAAGATTTAAATACATTAGCGTCCTGAATTTCAAGATTTTTCTGTATATCGCTTTGAACCTTCGGCGTAGCAGTTGCTGTCAAAGCTATAATTGGTGCTCTTCCGATCTTATCAACCATCGGTCGTATTCGGCGGTATTCAGGCCGAAAGTCATGTCCCCACTCCGAAATACAATGTGCTTCATCTATCGCATAGAAAGCAATTTTTGCCTGTTTCAGAAAATCTATATTGTCCTCTTTTGTGAGCGATTCAGGGGCAACAAAAAGCAATTGTGTGACACCAGAAAGCACGTCATCCTTCACTTTCTGCATTTGGGCTTTAGTCAGTGATGAATTTAAAAAGTGCGCAATCCCTTCTTCAGAACCAAATCCGCGCATTAAATCCACCTGGTTTTTCATAAGTGCAATCAGGGGTGAAATAATTATTGCAGCGCCATCCATAATTAAGGAAGGCAACTGATAACACATAGACTTCCCTCCTCCGGTAGGCATAACAACAAAAGTGTCATTGCCGTCTAACACACTACGAATAATAACTTCCTGGTTTCCTTTAAACTTATCAAACCCGAAATATTTCTTTAAATAATCCTTTAATGATACATCTACTCCAGCACTCATTTTCCTGTTTTATTTCAATTTAATTGCAATTATTTTTAGCTATTTTTGTAACGTAATTATTACTTGTATGTTTCATTCTTCAATTTTTAGTAAAACATAATTATTAGGATATTAAAGTTACTATAATTAGATGAGCAAAAAAAAATATAGAAAGTAATTTTTTGTTTTTTTTGATAAAAATCATATTTACAGGTATGAAATGAAAATGAGAAAAAGACACCCATCATCAATCATATTAGTCTATGAAAAAAAATATACAATCTTTAGCAAAAGAAACCATCATACACGAATCCGAATCCATCAGGAAACTGGCAGACTATATTGACGAAGATTTTGAGAAAATAGTCGAACTGATTTATTCAAGCAATGGGCGCGTGGTTGTCACTGGTATTGGTAAAAGTGCGAACATTGCAAACAAGATCGTTGCCACACTGAACTCCACAGGAACGCCAGCTATATTCATGCATGCAGCTGACGCTATTCATGGTGACCTGGGAATTATTCAGAAAAATGATGTTATTATTTGTATTTCAAAAAGTGGGAACACACCAGAGATAAAAGTGCTTATCCCTTTAATAAAATACCGGAGAAACAAATTGATTGGAATGGTTTCCAAAACCGACTCGTTCCTTGGAAAGAATGCAGATTATCTCCTCAATGCATCAGTTGAAAAAGAAGCATGCCCACATAACCTGGCCCCTACATCAAGCACAACAGCGCAACTTGTAATGGGCGATGCATTAGCAGTAAGTTTGCTGGAATACAGAGGCTTCTCGAAAGACGACTTTGCCAAAGTTCATCCAGGCGGCTCACTTGGAAAGAAGCTTTATCTAACCATCGAAGACATATACAAACAAAACGAAGCACCACAGGTTAATATTCAAGACCCGCTAAAAGAGGTAATTATTGAAATATCTTCCAAAAGGCTGGGAGCAACAGCAGTAATGGACAACGACAGAAAAATGGTTGGAATAATAACTGACGGAGACCTTAGAAGAATGCTTCAAAAACAAGTAGAAATAGAAAACATTAAGGCAGAAGATATAATGACGAAAAAGCCCAAAACGATTGAAAAAGATCAACTGGCAATCAATGCTTTCAATATAATGGAAGATTACAACATTACTCAATTAGCCGTAATGGACAATGACAATTATATAGGAATGGTGCACCTTCATGATATTTTAAAAGAAGGAATAGTGTAATTCTAAATCAAACATTTAACGGAGAAAGAATATCAGAAAGACAATAACGTTATAGTACGAATACAAACAAAACAAAATAGCCATTGAAAGCAGCAAATAACACACGCGTATGAAAGAAAAATCTTCAGATTTGACTTTTCTGGAACACCTTGAAGAATTAAGATGGCACATTATGCGGGCACTCATAGCAATTCTGGGTATTGCTGTTGTTGTTTTTCTTATGCATGACTTTATATTTAACACATTCATTCTTGCCCCCAAAAACCCTGAATTTGTCACAAACCGGTTCCTCTGTAACCTAAGCGAACTATTAAACAGTGACAACCTTTGCATCAACGCTAAATCTCTTGAAATAATAAACATCAGAATGTCTGGTCAATTAACGATGCATATCTTAATTTCCTTTGTTTTGGGGATCATTCTGTCTTTTCCTTACGTATTCCGGGAATTTTGGAATTTTATCAAACCAGCGCTATACGAAAGAGAAATAAAATACAGCAAAGGTGCTGTATTTTTCAGTTCAGTACTTTTTTTCGTTGGGGTGCTTTTCGGATATTTTGTAATTCTTCCTTTATCAGTTCATTTTCTTGGTTCTTATCATGTCAGCGAACAGGTAACCAATCAAATCAACTTAAAGTCATACATCGGGACTACTGCTTCTGTTGTGCTTGCTTCCGGTGTCATTTTTGAGCTGCCGGTTTTAATATATTTTTTAAGTAAAGCAGGATTAGTCACACCCTGGTTCCTGAAAAAATACCGAAGGCATTCAATCATACTAATATTAATACTCGCGGCCACCATAACCCCGCCAGATGTATTTAGTCTGACAATGGTTACAATCCCCCTGATTCTTTTATACGAAGCAGGAATAAAGATTTCAAAAAGAATTGAAAAGAAAAAACAGGAAGAAGGCCTGGCGGGTTAATAATAAATTTAAATTTGTAATAAAATTGAAGACGTATGCCAGATAACAATCAAAATAACAACAATCTAAAAGGAAAACTATACACTAAGGACTTAATAAAAAGATACCGCTCCAGGACAGTCGTTAATAAAGTTTCCATAGAATTAAACCAGGGCGAAATTGTTGGGTTATTAGGGCCAAATGGCGCCGGAAAAACCACAACGTTTTATATGATTGTAGGACTTATTCAACCCAACAATGGAAACATCTTTTTAAACGAGAAGAATATTACACGTGAACCCGTTTACAAGCGAGCGAGAAAAGGTATTGGTTACTTAGCACAGGAAGCATCTGTATTCAGAAAACTAAGCGTAGAGGACAATATCAAAGCTGTGCTTGAGATGTCTCATTATACAAAAGAAGAACAAAAAGATCGTTTGGAGCAACTTATCAAAGAATTTGGCCTTGAGAGAGTACGAAAAAGCCTTGGGATTCAGCTTTCCGGCGGTGAAAGGAGAAGGACAGAAATTGCCAGGGCTTTAGCATTAAAGCCAAGCTTCATGTTGCTCGACGAACCCTTTGCAGGAGTTGACCCTATTGCAGTAGAAGATATTCAGGAAATCGTCACCAAATTGCAGGAAAGAAATATCGGAATTCTTATAACAGACCACAATGTACACGAAACCCTTACAATAACCAACCGGTCATATTTGCTTTTTGAAGGGTCAATTCTTAAAGCAGGCACAGCAAAAGAACTATCAGAAGACGAACAAGTAAGGCGCGTATATCTGGGCCAGAACTTCGAGCTAAGGAACACCTGAAACCTTGTAAGCTGAAACCGTATTACCTGAGAATGTAGGGACAAACAAGATTTTCGTTCTTTACTGTATTCAATATCTGCCGCATTTTAGTTCTTTAATCTCACCTGTCAAACTTAATTTTGATTGTTTTTCAATAACAGATTTTCATTTTTAAAAATCTATTATTCTAAAAAATTACATATATTTGCACCACAAAATTTTGCGGATGTGGCGAAATTGGTAGACGCGCTAGATTTAGGATCTAGTGCCCTCGGGCATGAGGGTTCGAGTCCCTCCATCCGCACAGGTATCACCGCTAAATCACCAACTAGTTGGTGTTAGCGGTTTTTTTGAATTTAATAGAATGAAAATCAAAACAGATACGTTAACCATATTCTAATGAAATAAAGAGTTAGGCTGATGAACATTACAAAAGAAAACAAGGACGAGCTGAACGCAGTACTTAAAGTACAAGTGAACGAAGAAGACTACAAAGAAAAAGTAGATCAGGTAGTAAAAGACTACAAGAAAAAAGCCAAAATGGATGGTTTCAGACCAGGCAAAGTACCTGAGGGTCTTATTCGCAAAATGTACGGAAGAGCCATTAAAATTGATGAGATCAACAAATTGGTAAGCCAAAAATTATCTGAATACTTAAAATCAGAAGAACTCAATATTTTGGGAGAACCACTTCCCAGTAAAACAGACCAGAAAGAAGTCAGCTGGGATAACGACAAAGAATTTGAGTTTGCATTTGATATCGGCATTTCTCCCGATTTTGAAGTAAAGATGTCTGGCCACGACAAAATCCCTTATTACAACATCAAAGTTACAGATGACTTGATTGATAATCAAATAGAAAGTTATCAGAAGAGAATGGGAGAATTTAAAGAAGTTGATGAGGTAACCGAAAAAGATGAAATGCTCAATGCCGAATTAACTGAGCTAGACGAAGAAGAGAACCCCAAAGAAGACGGAACCAAAAAAGAAGATGCTACTTTATCACTGGATGTTCTGAAAGATGAAGATATCAAATCCAAATTTGAAAAGGCCAAACCCGGCGATGAAATTGACATCGATCTGAAAAAAGCCTATCCCAGTGATGCAGAATTGTCTTCAATGCTTAATGTAAACAAAGAAGACCTTGAAAACATAAACAATTTATTCAGAGTAAAAATAGATAAGGTTAAGAAATTTGAGAAAGCTGAGATTGATCAGAATTTCTATGATAAGCTCTATGGCGAAGGAGAGGTGACCACTGAGGAAGAATTCCGGCAAAAAATAACAGAAGAGTTGGAAAATCAACTCAAACCAGAGAGCGACAGAAAATTTGCTGTGGACGCCAAAGAACATTTTGTGAGGAAGGTAGACCCACAAATTCCGGCAGAATTCCTAAAACGCTGGTTAAAAGAATCTCAGAGCCAAAAAGAAGACAATCAATTAACAGAAGAGCAGATAGAAGAAGAGTTCCCGGCCTTTAAACAAGACGTGAAATGGGATCTGATTAAAAACAAAATCATCAAAGACCACGAAATAAAAGTGGAAGAGTCAGAAGTGCTGGAACTTGCCAAGCAACTGACACTTCAGCAGTTTCAACAGTATGGGATGATGAATTTCCCTGATGAACAACTTGAAATGTATGCCAAACAACTTCTCCAGCAGGAAGAACAAAAACGAAAGCTCTATGAACATAAATATGAAGATAAAGTTACAGAGCTTATCAAAGAAAAAGTTAAGCTGGAGGAAAAAGAAGTAACAATGGAAGAATTCAAAAAACAAGTAGAAGAAGATCAAAATGATCAAAATAAACAATCAAAGTAAAATGTTGTTCTTCTTTATTGATTAATGATTAATTTTAAGGAAAAAAAGTATTATGGACTCAAGTAACGAATTTCGCAAATACGCAACCAAACACCTTGGCATTAACAGCCTGAGGTTGGATCAGTATAGTTCAGTTTATAACAACTATATTACCCCAAACATTATAGAGGAACGTCAATTGAACGTTGC
>JBNJFT010000087.1:0-9983 GCA_051747065.1 Bacteroidota bacterium
TTTATTCCATCCCTGGGCTAGATCGTTAATTTTTTCATGCAATTCAGGAAAATCTTTATTATGTATTAGCCTTAAATATTCTTTGTCAGGAGTATCTTCTTTTTTATCAATAAAAACCCAACTTTTCATGAGAGCCTTGGACTGGTCAATCATATTATGAAGGTTATTAAGTTCGGCGGCGGAGGGAACATACAATTCGGATACTTTTTGATTTATTTCCCTGCTTCTTTTGAGTGATTTATTAATTAGATAGCTATTAATTAAAATAGCAACTATAATAACACTTATTCCTACGATTAATTTGGCGGTAATAGAAAACCTGAGTTTCATAAAAAGTGTCTATTTTAAGTGGTCAATAGACTGCTAATATAAGTATTTTTTTTATATGTAGGATACAGATTTTATATGAATTTTATACCATGACAGGTTCTTCTGTAAAATTCCTGTTCAGTGGCTATATATCTATTATAGTCTTTGGATATTGTATTTCGGTTAAAAATAATCCGTTTGCCGGGATACTGTATCCTACTAAAGTTCTATCTTTTTTTTCAATTATTTGAGTGAATTCTTCCAGGGATAATTTTCCTTCTCCGATTTCTAACATTGTTCCTACAAGAGCTCTGACCATATTTCTTAGAAATCGATTGGCTTCTATTGTGAAAATAAGTTTACTCCCTTTTTTGATCCATTCAACTCTATAAATATCGCATAAGTTGGTTTTTGTTTCAGTGCTGCGTTTACTGAAACTTGTAAAATCTTTATATTTTTGAAGCAACGAGCAGGCTTCATTCATTTTTTCTACATTAACTTCTTTAAATAGAAAATAGGAAGTATCTGTGTTAAAAGGATCTTTGCGGGTGAATATATAATATTGGTATGTTCTGGATGTTGCATCAAACCTGGCATGAGCTTTACCGTGAACAGGGTATATATTGTAAATGGCTATATCACGGGGAAGATAACAATTTAGCTTAAATACTAAGTGATTTATATCCAGATCCTTTCTGGGTTTTAGATCAAAATGTGCGAAAAATGAAGAAGCATGCACTCCTGCATCTGTTCGCCCTGCACCAACCAGGTTAATTTCTTCCCTTAATATAACACTTAAAGCTTCATTTAGTGTTTGCTGGATAGTAACAGCGTTAGGTTGTATTTGCCAACCATGATAATTGGTTCCTTTATAGGCAAGGTGAATAAAAAACCTTTGATATTCGTTTGTTTCCATCTCTGCAAAAATATAATAATTGCTTTAAATTACTACCTTAACCTGAATTATTCATGCGTCAAGTTTGGTGCAGATGCAAGGCGCCGAAAGCCGCCGATGTAGTTGCCTACTTCAAGGCTTTCGCAACGTAGCAGATGTGCCGAAATTGGCGCACTTGCAAAAAATGAATAATTCAGGTTAAAAAACCTTAAGCTTATTTAACTTTTTTTAACAGAATAATGTACTAATATTGGGGTTGCATTATTTTTCTATTCTAAAATAATTGTGTTTTATTTGAGAGAACAATTCTATAACTTTGATAAAAATGAATATTTATGGATCAAACTGTTAACGTGAAAGAACTCAATGAAAGAATCCACAATGAAAGTTCATTTGTGGATATGATCAATATGGAAATGAACAAAGTGATTGTTGGTCAGAAACATCTTGTTGAGAGTCTGTTGGTTGGTTTGCTATCTGATGGGCATATTTTGCTGGAAGGTGTCCCTGGCTTAGCTAAGACATTGGCAATCAATACACTTGCTAGTATTATAAATGCAAAATTTAACCGGATACAGTTTACTCCGGATTTGTTACCGGCCGATCTGCTTGGAACGATGATATATAGTCAGAAAAATGAACAATTTATAGTAAAGAAAGGGCCGATATTTACAAATTTTGTACTTGCAGACGAGATCAATCGTTCTCCCGCAAAAGTGCAAAGTGCTCTGTTAGAAGCTATGCAGGAAAGACAAATAACTATCGGAGAGGAGACTTTTAAATTACAGGATCCATTTTTGGTTCTGGCTACTCAGAATCCAATTGAGCAGGAGGGTACTTACCCGCTTCCTGAAGCCCAGGTTGACCGTTTTATGTTGAAAGTGGTTATTGATTATCCACAATTTGAAGAAGAGAAATTGATAGTTAGACAAAATCTGGCTAAAGAATTCCCCACGGCAAATCAATCGCTTAGCCCGGAAGACATAATCAGGGCCAGAGATGTTGTGAAAGAAGTATATATTGATGAAAAAATTGAAAGATACATACTGGATATGGTATTTGCTACCAGGTATCCTGGAAAGTATAACATGGACAGATTTCAAAGCCTGATAAGTTATGGTGCTTCACCACGTGCAAGCATTAATTTGTCACTGGCCGCTAAAGCTTATGCGTTTATTAAACGGCGAGGGTATGTGATTCCGGAAGATGTAAGAGCAGTTTCTTATGATATACTGCGTCATAGAATGGGTCTGTCTTATGAAGCAGAAGCCGAAAATGTTACAAGTGAAGATATCATAACGGAAATTCTCAATACCATTGAAGTGCCCTAATACTTTTTTATAGCGAGATACTAATTTTTTGTATTATGAAAACATTTTTTTTGACTGTTGTAGTACTCTTTACTTTTTTACTGTCAATTGGCAATGGGCAGGATTTTATCGGAAAGTCTAAGGATGAGATCAAAAAGATGATGAAAGAATCGAAAGAAGAGTTTTATTTTTCAAAGGAAGTAAATACAGGAAAATATCATTTCCTGAAGTTTGAGAATATGGACGAAACAAAAACAATGCTTTTTATGCTTTCTGATGATGAAATATGCGAGTATACAAAACTAATGTGTGACTATTCACTTTTAAAATCTTTCGAGGATTCTTTAAATAGTAACTTTGAATATCAGCAGAACATGGAATGGATAGATTATTCTGAGGATACAACGCAGAATTATTTGATTGAATTGGAAAAAAAAGATTGGTTTTTCACGATTAAAACAAGTCCGATTAAAAATTAGAAGCTTTGGATACTAAAGAGTTGCTAAAAAGGGTAAGAAAAATTGAAATCAAGACCCGTGGTTTATCAAGGAATATTTTTGCCGGTGAGTATCATAGTGCATTTAAAGGCCGCGGAATGTCTTTTAGTGAAGTTCGCGAATATCAGTATGGCGATGATGTGAGGAATATTGACTGGAACGTGACTGCTCGCTTTAATCATCCCTATATTAAAGTCTATGAAGAAGAACGCGAACTCACTGTCATGCTGCTTATCGATGTAAGCAGCTCGAGGGTCTTCGGAACTCAGAAACAATTAAAAAAGAATCTTATAACTGAAATATCCGCAGTATTATCTTTTTCTGCTATTCAAAACAATGATAAAATTGGTGTAATACTATTCAGCGATAAGATTGAAAAGTTCATTCCACCTGAAAAAGGAAAAAAACATATTCTTAGAATTATTCGTGAATTGATAGATTTTACTCCTGAAAATCAAGGTACGGACATTTCTGAAGCCCTGAAATATTTAACAAATGCTATAAAAAAACGTTGTACGGCATTTTTAATTTCGGATTTTGTCGATCATGATGAAGAAGGAGATAAAATGAACTATGAAGAGGCTCTAAAGATTGCTAATAATAAACATGATATGATTGGTTTACAAATATTCGATAAAAGAGAAGCAGAATTACCTTCTGTAGGTTTAGTAAAAGCGAAAGATGCGGAAACAGGCGAAATTGTCTGGGTGGATTCTTCTGATAAAAGAATTCGTGCAAATTACAACCTGTGGTGGCAGCAAATCAATCATCAGATTAAGTCTACCTTTTCTCAAGCCGGAGTGGATTATACAACTATTGGAACGCATGAAGACTATGTTAAACCGCTGGTCAGCTTATTTAAAAGGAGATAAAGATATGCAGCTATATAAATTCTTTCGTTCAGGTTTCAAATATAGTTTTCTCTGGATTTTCTTTTTGCTTTTGTTTGCAATAAGTTCAACAGCACAGCCTGTAAGGGTCGAAGCAAATCTGGACACCAATAATATTTTGATTGGAGATCAGCTTCATTTTAACCTCAAGGTGTTTCAGCCTAAAGAAACAGAAGTGAGTTATCCCGACATTGAGGAGTCTTTGTCTTCTGAGGTGGAAATTTTAGAACAATTAAAATCCGACACAATATTTTCGGATGATGAAATTCAGGTTAACAGACGTTACCGGATAACAAGTTTTGATAGTGGAAGAGTGAATATTCCTGCTTTGGCCGTCTACTATCAACATGATGGCAAAACAGATAGTGCAAAAACGGAACCTTTGTCGCTAAATGTAAGAACTGTACAGATTGATTCAACCGAAACATTTTTTGATATCAAAGGCCCACTCAAGGCTCCTCTTAGCTGGAAGGAAGTATTGCCCTACATTTTGGGTATTTTAGGATTAGCGCTTATTGCTTTTCTTGTATGGTATTTTATTAAGAAATACAAGTCACGAAAAGCAGAATATGTGCCGGAAAAACCAAAAGAGCCTGCTCATGTTATTGCTTTAAGAGAGTTGGATAAACTGAAAACAGAGAAACTATGGCAAAATGATAAGGTGAAACTCTATTATACGAGGTTGGCAGACATATTACGAACTTATCTATGGCATCGTTATGATATAAAAACGCTTGAGAGAACAACAGATGAAATTCTCAATTCTCTTAAAAACACAGGGTTTAGTGATGATGAGATGTTTAATAAACTTGAGCAAATTCTTAAAACCGCTGATCTTGTAAAATTTGCAAAGATGCATCCACTTCCTGATGAAAATGACAGGAATATGGAAGATGCCTACGAGTTTGTAAATCATACAAAATTAGTACAAGATACTCAGGATAGAGAGGAAGACACAGAGAATAAGCAAGCAAACAGTAATAAAACCGAGAAAGAGTCTTAAGAATGAGAGATTTGACATTTCATAATCCGGAATTACTTTTTTTACTTATCATCCTTGTTCCTTATATTTTCTGGTATGTACTCAGGAATAACCAGATGGAAGCTACTATCCAGGTTTCAACTGTTAATGGTTTTAAAAAAGCAGGGAAGAGCATAAAGCCATATCTGAGACATGTTTTGTATGGTATGCGGGTACTGGCTATTGCACTGTTAATTGTTGCATTGGCCCGGCCGCAATCGAGCAAGAGCTGGAAAGATGTTACTACAGAAGGGATCGACATCGTATTGGCCCTGGATATTTCGAGTAGTATGTTGGCTCGGGATTTTGATCCAAATCGCCTTGAAGCTTCCAAGGAGATTGCAATGGACTTTATTTCGGACAGGCCTAATGACCGTATCGGACTGGTAGTTTTTAGTGCTGAAAGTTTTACACAATGTCCCTTAACTACTGATCATGCTGTACTTAAAAATCTTTTTGAAGATATAGAAAGTGGAATGATTGAAGATGGAACTGCCATTGGCATGGGATTGGCTACCTCTGTAAATCGCCTGAAGGAGAGTGATGCAAAAAGTAAAGTTGTAATTCTTCTTACTGATGGTGTGAATAACCAGGGTTCTGTTGCTCCTGCTTCTGCCTCAGAAATAGCTAAAACATTCGATGTTAGAGTATACACAATAGGAGTAGGAAGCCACGGAAAAGCTCCTTATCCTGTACAAACTCCTTATGGTGTGAAGTATAAGAATATGGAAGTGGAAATTGATGAAGACGTATTACAAAATGTCGCCAATACCACGGGAGGGAATTATTTTAGAGCTACTGATAATCAGAAGCTGGAAAATATTTATGAGGAAATTGATGAAATGGAGAAGTCTAAAATTGAAGTGAAAGAATACAGTGAAAAATCAGAAGAATTTTTCTGGTTTGCCATTATTGCCGGCATTCTGTTGTTGCTGGAACTTATTCTAAAATTAACTGTATTAAGGAGAATCCCTTAAATTCGGAATAATGTTATGATTAAATTTGAAAATATAGAGATATTATATGGATTAGCAATTATCCCGGTTTTGATAATTGTGTTTATTATAGCTTATCATTACAAAAAACGGTCGCTCAAAAAATTTGGTGACTTAAATGTTATCTCCGGGTTGATGCCTTATGTTTCTAAATCCCGGCCTATATTGAAGTTCATTTTCCTTATGCTTGCCCTTGTTTCAATAATTTTTGCTGCTGCAGGCCCTAAATTCGGCTCAAAACTGGAAAAAGTTAAACGCGAGGGTGTGGAACTAATCATAGCTCTGGATGTATCAAATAGTATGCTGGCTGAGGATATTTCTCCTAATAGGCTCGAACGGGCCAAAAGATCAATATCAAAAATGATTGATGAGCTTCGCAACGATAAGATCGGATTGATTATTTTTGCCGGCGATGCCTATGTTCAGGTTCCCATTACCACCGATTATTCCGCAGTTAAGATGTATCTTGAAACCATCGATACAGATATTGTACCACGGCAGGGAACTGCAATAGGTTCAGCAATTGATCTGGGGTTACGTTCGTTTGATGAAGAAAGTAAACTTGATAAAGCTATGATAATCATTACAGACGGGGAGAATCATCAGGGTAATGCAGATGAGGCTGCAGAAGAGGCTAAAGATGAAGGAATTGCTATACATACAATAGGAATGGGAAGCAGCAAAGGTGTACCAATACCCTTAAAAGAACAAAATGGTCAAGTGGTTTACCAAAAGGATGAAGATGGAAGTACTGTAATCAGCAAATTAAATGAGAAGGTTTTGAAGAATATTGCTGCTGAAACAGGAGGCAGTTATTCCCTGGCAACTAATTCGAGTACCGGCTTGAAAGAGTTATTCAAAGAGATTAGTGAAATGGAGAAAAAGGAGATTGAATCAAAAATATATGCAGATTATGAGCATCGCTTTCAATATTTGATTGGATTGGCTCTTTTGTTTTTGTTAATTGATATCGTGCTTCTAGATCGTAGAAATTTACGTTTTATGAAGTATAATTTGTTTAAAATAAGGGAGTAATTATGATGAAGAAGGGATTATTGATATTGATTTTCGGATTGTTTTGTTCCCAGGTGAATGCACAGTCAGAAAGGAAACTTGTACGTCAGGGGAACAAGGATTTTGAACAGAAAGATTATACTGAATCAGAGATTAAGTATAGGAAAGCATTTGATGAAAAATCGGATTATTATGATGCACTTTATAATCTGGGAGATGCTTTGTATAAACAGGAGAATTATAAGGAGGCAGCTGAGCAATTTCAATCTATTATTCAACAGGAAGATGTTTCTGAAGAAATGAAAGCCAAAGCTTATCATAATATGGGCAATGCTTTTTTAGAATCAGAGAAACTTAAAGAAAGCATTGAGGCCTACAAGAATTCATTGAAATTGAACCCTGAAGATGTTGAAACGAAACATAATCTTACTTATGCAATGAATCAACTGAAGAAGCAGGAAAATCAGGATAAGAAAGAGCAAGATCAGAAAGAGCAAGAAGACAAAGATAATCAGGATCAGGATCAGGATAATAAAAACGACGATAAAGATCAAAAGGAAAATGATCAGCAACAGAATGATCAACAACAGAACCAACAGAATGATGACCAGCAGGACAAGGATCAAAAGAAAAATGATCAGCAGCAACAGAAGGAGCAAAAAATCTCAAAAGAAGAGGCAAAACGTTTGTTACAGGCATTAGAAAATGATGAAAAGAAACTGCAGGAAAAGCTAAAGAAGAAAAAGGCAAAAACCAAAAGCGTGAAAGTAACTAAAGATTGGTAAACAGGACATTGTGCTATATTCTGGTTGCCAGTGAAAAACTAAAGTTTAAGCAGATGAAGAAGATTCT
The DNA here is from genome assembly GCA_051747065.1 of Bacteroidota bacterium. Classification (GTDB taxonomy): domain Bacteria; phylum Bacteroidota; class Bacteroidia; order Bacteroidales; family UBA12077; genus JAGXLC01. The sequence goes on from JBNJFT010000087.1 coordinate 7,784, forward strand.
AATATTTACATTCCTGTTTATGTCAATGGGGAAACTTTATGCTGACGATGATATCAGCATCAAAGCTAAAGCACCCAATGTAGTAAAACAGGGAGAGCAATTCAGACTTGTTTATTCTATCAATGCGAAAGCAGATGATTTCGAGGCACCTTCAATTGAAAATTTCAGAGTGTTGGCCGGGCCTAGTACATCGACAAGTACTAATGTCAGCATTATAAATGGAAAGATGACCAAGAATATCGAACTTAAGTATACTTATGTGCTAGAAGCTGAAGAAAAAGGGAATTTTTCTATTCCACCAGCGAAAGTTGAAGTTGATGGAGAAGTCTATAAATCTAATTCATTGGATATTGAAGTAATTGACGGAAAATCTTCTGGTAGCCGGCAGAAAAGCAGCAAGCAATCAAGGGCTGACGAACAGGAAAGTCAAGATCCCGGGGATAAGCTCTTTGTTCGCGTACTTGTAGATGACCGGGATGTTTATCGCGATGAGCCAATTGTTGCCACCCTAAAATTATATGCGCAATTGAGGGTTTCAGACCTCAGAAATGTTAAGATTCCGGATTTTAGTGGCTTTTATAAGCAAGAAATACCCACACCGGATTTACGCCAATTGGAAAAAGAAAATGTAGACGGTGAGATATACCAAACAGGAGTATTAAAAAAGTACCTTCTATTTCCACAACAAACTGGAAATACTACGATTGAGCCATTTAAACTGGATTTTATTGTTCAAAAGCAAGTGAAAAGCGGCAGTTCACGAAGCATTTTTGATGATTTTTTCGGTTCATACAAGAATGAGAAAATGCCAGTAGAAAGCGATCCGGTGAACATCAATGTGCGGCCACTACCTGAAGGCAAACCAACGGGTTTTAATGGAGGAGTTGGTTCCTTTCAAATAGAAGCCTCGCTGGATAAGGAATCTGTGAAAACTAATGAGGGAGTAAATTTCAAAGTGAAAGTTTCAGGCAAAGGAAATCTGAAAATTTTTGATGAGCCACAGGTAAACTTTCCACCGGAGCTGGAAACTTATGACCCTAAAGTTACTAATAATATAGACGTAAGTGAATCCGGAGCAAAGGGTTCTAAAGAATATGAATATTTGATTGTTCCCAGAACAGGAGGCGAATATAACATCCCCCCCGTAAAATTCTCCTATTTTGATTTGTCAAGTAAAAGTTATAAAACGATTAAAACAAATCCTGTTAAATTACAGGTTGAAAAGGGCGAAGGAGATACTACTTCCGGGCTTACTTCCTCCTTTTCACAGCAAGACATAAATTTGATTGGCAGTGATATTCGGTACATAAAAACAGGGGATTTTGATGTTAAGGAAAGGGATAATTTCCTTTTTGGTTCTTTCTGGTTTTATTTTGTTTACATTTTTGGAATTGTATGTTTTGCCCTGCTTTATCTGTTCCGAAGAAAGAAGATGAAAGAGAATGCGAATATTGCTCTTGCTAAAAATAAGAAGGCCAATAAGTTTGCTAAGAAACGCCTTAAAGAAGCATCAAAACATTTAGCAAATGCTGATAAAGACAAGTTTTATGAAGAAACATTACATGCTTTATGGGGTTATTTGGGCGATAAACTTAGCATTTCGGTTGCCGAGCTTTCAAGGGAAAAAGCAAAAGAAAGACTGATGGAAAAAAACATAGATGAGGAACTGACAGAGCAATTTCTCAGACTGATTGATGATTGTGAATTTGCCAGATATGCACCTTCTTTGGGTGAAGAAAAAATGGATGAATTATATAAAGAAGCAATTGACGTGATTAGCCGATTGCAACAAAAATTGAAATGAGTTGTGTATTAAAATTGTGTGTGTGCTATGAAATCATCTTCCACAAGCTGTTGACAAAAGAAGGGAGATAGAACGTTACTTATATTTTAGCATTAATTAAACAATTTAACACTGCAACAATAAAACAATTAAAGATATTCAAAAATGAAAAGATGGATAATTTTTTTACTATTTATAAATCTGACAGTGTTGGTGGCTGATGCTCAGAAAGTTGCCCCTTTAATTGATTCTGCAAAAAATGCCTATGCAGAGCAGAATTATGAAAAAGCGATTGGTTTTTATGAAAAAGTGTTGGACAAAGACCTTGAATCAGCTGAGTTGTATTATAATCTTGGCAATGCTTATTATAAATTGCATGATATGGCCTCGGCTATATTAAACTATGAAAGGGCAAAA
>JBNJFT010000088.1:0-9568 GCA_051747065.1 Bacteroidota bacterium
CCCCCATAAACAAAAAAAGCTCACTGAAAATCAGCAAGCTATCTGTTTCTTAAGTACCCAGGGCGGGACTTGAACCCGCACAGCCAAGTATGGCCATTGGATTTTAAGTCCAACGCGTCTACCAATTCCGCCACCTGGGCACAGAAAAGAGCGAGAAACGGGACTCGAACCCGCGACCCCAACCTTGGCAAGGTTGTGCTCTACCAACTGAGCTATTCTCGCTTATAATTTTAAGGAATTCATGCCAGGCTTAACTATTTTTTGAGTTGTAGCCAGGTTTGCGCTCTCATCTGTCTTGGCAACAGAAAGATGAACTTCCTTTTTAATAATTTTAAAGAACTTAAGAGCCTATCTTCTCTTGCGAATGCAAAGATATCTATTTTTTTTATTTTGCAAAAAGAAAAAAACTTTTTTTTACATATTCCCGTAATCCCGACAAAACGAGTGTTAATAAAGATGAGTGAGTATCGGTTTGTAATTGTAACCAAACGCTTTTGAGGCAAAGATTTGATGAGACGTAAGCGGAGTGTAGTTTGTCATTTTTTCATCAGAATACTAATATTAATTTTGAAGTTTCAATCGGGGTAGCCTGATATGAAATTTAGTGCCTTTATTTAATCCGGTTTCATACCAGATTTTTCCATCAAAGTCTTCAATAATCTTTTTGGAAATAGCTAGTCCCATACCTACCCCTGTTGATTTTGTAGTGAAATTTGGATTAAAGAGTTTGTCTCTGATTTCCTTAGAAATTCCCACACCATTATCCTCAATTGAAATATAAATAAATGAGTTGTCGCAATTCGTGCTTAATTTAATTTCACCTTTTCTGTCAGAAGGAATGGCTTGAATGGCATTCTTTATTAAATTATTGAATACCCGGGATAGCTGGTCTTTGTCTGCAGAAACCTGGCATGTTTCGGCATTGCTCGCTGAATAGACAATTTCCACACCTTGCGTATTTTCATATAAAGAAACTGCTTCTTGTATCTCGTGGTCAACATCTAATGGCTGCTTTTTGGCCTTAGGCATTTTGGCGAAGTTTGAAAATTCTGTAGCAATACCTGATAAAGTGTCTATTTGGTTGATCATAGAATTTGTGAATTGCTGCAGGCGTTCATTGAAATTTGACACCTCGTCATCCCATGCGCGCTTTAAGTATTGAACTTTTAATTTCATTGGAGTGAGTGGATTTTTAATTTCATGGGCAATTTGTTTTGCCATTTCTCTCCACGCAGATTCGCGTTCGGATTGTGCCAACTGTTGAGCCTTATCATCAAGCTCGTCAACCATACGGTTATATTCAGAAATTAATTCACCTACCTCATCATGGCTCTCATAATGGATTTTTTCATTTCGTTTATTCAGGCCTATTTGTCTGAGTCTATCCTGAATCAATCGCATAGGTTTGGTTATGTTATTTGAAACAATTACAGCTGTGACTGTTCCTAAAATAATTAGAAAAACATAGATATTAACCAATACCATGACAAGAGTGTAGATTTCTTTTTTTAACGCTTTTTGCTTTGTGAAATAGGGCAGGTTTAAATATGCAATCCGTTGATTATTGTCGTTATATATGGGAACATAAGCCGAATGGTATTCCAGTTCCCCGATTTTTTCGTTGTGAATATATCGGGGTTGATCGTAATGAGCAAGTTGCTGATAGACTTCCGGATTTATTTTTTTTCCCAGAAGATTCCGCTCAAATACTTGTCCTCTGGATGAAGCAATTAGGTTACCATCCAATCCGTAAAGATTTATGTCAACATAGAATATATTTGAGTATTTTCTGAGCAAGGAGGAAAGATAATTGCTGTAATCTTCATTCAGAGGGGTTTCGGTGTCTAGTTCGTTTTCGAAATCAACAATAATAGATTCGAGTTTCTCACTGATGGTTTCCTTTTGTTTTATCCGGAACTGATCAATAGCATAATAAACAGTAGCAGTGCCAACAGATATAAGAGAAATAATCAACAATAGAATCATCGAAAGTTTAACTTTGTTTTTGAAATTGTAATTGAATTTTTTAACGTTTGAAGGATAATTAATTGTAAATAGAAGAATTAGGAATAACAGATAAAAAAGTACAAAAATATAGGAGAGTTGAGCTATTATGTCCAATAAATCAATGCGGGGTTTGCTGATTATAATTGTTGTGTCTGAATTGGATCGGGAAACCAAATGATTGTAATTTTCATAGTTAAAGAATTTCTCTTCTTTTTCAATATCAAAAGCATCGATCAATTTTAATGGATAGTCATAATCGCCAGATTGCCGAATAAGTTTGTTATTACGATATTTTGCATAACTATATTCACTTAGCGTTCTTTCTTTTGTTATTTCCTCATCGAGTAACAATTCCGGATAACCCAGTAAAGTTTTCTGAGGTTTGGTTTCGAGTAAAATAAATAATTTTTGTCTTCTTGAACTATCTCTGCTGATGTTAAAAGAACCCAGGTAACTAATTTGATCATTCTTATTATCGAGAAAATAAAATTGGCTCTTATTCAGGGCAACACCGTATTTCGTGCGTAATTCACGGAGGTTTTGGCACTTTTCATAATTCTCCATGCTTACATCATATATCTGAATAACATCCTCTTCTGAATAACATATAGAAGTTTGCACATCATATTTTCTGAAGAAACCACCAAAGTGCTTTGTTGTTATATATGATTCAAGTTTTTTTGCATTTTCTTCCAGTGCAATATCTTTTATAGATGTGTCTTCTGCAATTTCCTTTTCTACTCGTCTTAAAAGATATTCGCCAACCCTGTCGCGTTCATTTTCCAAATTCGCCACCAATATTTTACGCTTTTGAGTTTCTTTTTCATTTGAATGATAATCAATAAAATACGTTACAAATAGGGTGGATAATAATACCAGCAATACATAATGTACATACCGATAGTTTACAGAATTTCTGCTTATATAAACAATAAGGGCATTACCCAGCAAAAAGAAAATAATTGAAAAATATTTAATGCTATGGTCAAATGTAAAGATAAACAGGGATGCTGTTACTAAGACCAGCAGGATTAACCAGAATGACTGTTTCCATGATAATAATTTCTGAAATTTAAGTAGTGTGAGATCGACGATTATAAAATAAATGAACAATAATAAAAAGATGGAAAGAATCCCTAATAGGCTGTATAATGTGAAATCCAGAAAATTATAAAGGGTAAGGGAGAAACTGGAGTTATAAATAATAGACTGAAGAATATTATGCATCAAAAGAAATAAAATTACATTGGAGAATAGCAGGATAAGGCTATAAAATATACGCGTAGATTTCGGCAATGTTTTGCGGAAGTTAATTTTCCTGAAGTAGATATTTGCATGATATATGATAACTCCGACAAATGCAAGATGAAGAATTAGATCGCCAAGGCTTGGTATAAAATAAGAGGAAGCATAATATGTAGGATCAAAAAAATTCAGAGAATAAAGGGAGTCAGGTACTTGAAGAGATATCATCAAAAATCTTAAACCTGCGATAATGATAATTAAAACAATCAACCATAAGTAAAAATTTCTTTTGCGGGTTAAACTGAGTAACCATTTAAAGATAAATACCAATAAAAATAATGAACTCACCAAATAGAGGATACCAGGTAGAATTTTGGAACCGGACAAACTCTTATTTTTATCTTTTTCTACAAGGGAAAACAGGTAATTGTCTTCATTGTCTAAAACAGGAAACCCCTGATTTGGATTTTTTAATATCGTTAGATTGTCTGGCAGGTTAAAGTCTTCTTGAAAGTGACTCTTAATGAAACGGTTTTCGTAGGGATATACCTTTTTGATTAAAGCCAAACCAAAAATTTCATGTTCGCCTTGCTGAGTTTTTTCCTTTCTATACCACCCGTTTCCCAATTTAATAACTTTATCAGAATTTGTTCTGTCAAAATCTTCATAGGGGAGGGTGTTGTCACTCCAGAATAGAAGTTTATTATTTTTATAGACGAATATCACATAATCATTATTATTAAATAGATGAGAAAAATGTTCAAAGAAGTTTTTTCTGGTAATGTCTTTTTTTTCTACTGAATCAGCAATTTGGTTTATCAGTTTCAAGGTATGAGAACCTTTTTGGTGCAGTTTGTTTTGAAAGGCCTGAGTTTCAGACTTAGAGAGAGAGTCGTTTGTGTGAATCGTTTCCACGAGAAGACCAACAAGAAATATCCCAAGAAAAATATACAGATATGTTGAATGGTTTTTCATTTATAATTTATGTTTTTTTTCACCATGATGATAAGGTTCTCCGTGAATAATAGTAAAAGCCCGATATACCTGTTCCATAAACATTAGTCTGATCACCTGATGTGAAAAAGTCATTGATGATAAAGATAATTTAGCTGAAGCGTTTTTATAAACAGTTTCTGAAAAACCATAAGCCCCACCTACAGCAAAAATTAGATGTTGAGTGCTTTGAATCATCAACTTTTTCAACCAACTGGCAAAATCCTCAGAACTCATTTTTTTGCCTCTTTCGTCCAGTAATATCAAAGACGCATTTGAGGGGATTTGTTTCATTATAGCTTCTCCCTCTTTTTGTTTAATCTCATCTATGGAATATTTTTTTGTGGATTTCACACCGGGAATTTCTTTAAATTCAAAAGATATATACTTGTTCATTCGTTTGATATAATCATTTATGCCTTCTGTCAGATATGTATCTTTGTTCTTCCCGATTACCAGAAACGTTATTTTCATGGTATTTGTATTATTTCTTGTATGAAGCTTCTAAAGTTAAAAAAATATGAACACTCATTTATGAGCAAATATATTTTTTATTTTTAAATCGATTTTTGGTTCAATTTTTGCTTTCTAAAAGTTAATTAAATTAGCATCTATAAAATCTGTTATAATGAAAATTGTTGCAAAAATAATACCTTTTCTACTATTCTTTGCTTTTTTTGTCAATACCGGTGCGAAATATCCGGTAGAAGAAATTCCGGGAGATATCGCTATTGCTTTTAAAGTAGGGACATCTAAAGAATTGGCCCGGTTTTTTAATGACAACCTGGAGCTTTCAGTAGCCGGAAAAGAAGATATATACAGCAAATCACAGGCCGAGCGAATTGTTGATGATTTTTTTTCAAAGTATCCGCCAAAAAGTTTTGAATTTATCCATGAAGGGGGCAAGTCAGATGCACAATATGCTATTGGGAAGCTTGTTACTTTTAACGGAAACTTCAGGGTTTACATGCTTTTAAAAAAGGAAAAAGGAAAATTATTAATTCATCAACTTAGAATAGAGGAGGAAGATGGTTAACGAAAACATCCAATATTTTATAGAAAATGCAATAAAAGAGGATATTGGCCAGGGTGATCATTCAACCCTTGCTTGTATCCCAAAAAACAAAAAAGGCAAATACCGTTTGTTGATTAAAGAAGCTGGTATTATTGCAGGCGTTGAAGTTGCTAAACAAGTTTTCAATCAGATTGATAAAAATATTAAGATAACGATTCACTTGCCTGACGGAAAGAGAGTTAGTGAAGGAGATGCTGCTTTTATTGCCGAAGGAAAAATTCATTCTTTGTTAAAATCTGAACGACTTGTGTTGAATATTTTACAGAGAATGAGCGGTATTGCAACACAAACAGCACAATATGTTAAAAGGCTTGAAGGACTGAAAACACAAGTTCTTGATACCCGAAAAACGACCCCGGGATTAAGGTATCTGGAAAAAATGGCCGTAAAATTGGGAGGAGGAGAAAATCATCGCATGGGACTTTACGATATGATTATGCTTAAAGATAATCATATTGATTTTGCCGGTGGGATTGAACAGGCCGTTCGTAAAACTCACAAATACCTCAGAAAGAAAGACAAGATACTGCCCATTGAAATTGAAGCAAGAAGTATTGAGGAAGTAGAGGAAATTCTTAAGGTTGAAGGAATTGATCGTATAATGCTGGATAATTTTTCAGTTGACGATACTAAGAGGGCTGTTGAAATGATCAATGGAAAATTTGAAACTGAGTCTTCGGGAGGAATCAACATGGAAACCATTCGTGATTATGCAGAATGTGGAGTGGATTTCATATCCGTTGGAGCGCTGACACACCAGATTAAGAGCCTGGACATGAGTCTCAAGGCTATAGATTTCTAATATTCTTTTTAGTATTTTCCTTTTAAAATTAATCTTTGTGACCCAACTTTTCTTAGAAACCCCTGTTATTGTTTCTTTAGTTGCGAAAAAACTCTTATTTTTATCGTTTTATTAAAATGTTAAGAGTTTAAGTGAAGATAAATTAAAAAAAATGATTATATAATTTTGATGGTTAGAAGGTTAAAGAAAGCCGGAGAAAAAGCGAAAGAGAGGACAAAACATATTAGTCTTCCGGGGTTTTATGAACGCTCTATTTATGAGGTGGTAGAGTTTTTTATTAACGGTGTAAAAAAAGGATCTTTAACAACCAGGGCTTCTTCTGTAGCTTTTAATTTTGTGCTGGCAATGTTTCCTGGTATTATTTTTCTTTTCACTCTTATACCATATATTCCGATAGAGAATTTTCAGAATGAAGTACTCAATTTGTTTGAAAATATTTTGCCTCATAATGCCTACGGTTTTCTGGAATCTACATTAAAAGATATTGTTCTTAAAAAGAACTGGGGTTTTCTGTCATTTGGCGCTCTTGCAAGCTTATTTTTTTCAATGAACGGAATACACGCTCTTATTGAAGCTTTTAATAATACTTATCACGAAATAGATACACGAAGCTGGCTTACTCAAAGATTAATTTCTATTGCTTTGGTATTCATATTAGTCTCATTGATCACTATTGCTACTATATTAATTATATCCAGCAAGGGCGTTCTAAATACGCTTGTCGAACAAAACATCCTTGAAATAGGTTTTACTTATTACCTGATAATTGCAGGAAAATGGATGATCACTATTCTTTTTCATCTTTTAGCGATTTCATTTCTTTATTATTTTGCTCCGGCTAAAACAAGGCATTGGAGATTCTTTTCTCCTGGCTCGATAATGGCTACTTTTCTTTCTATCATGGCTTCAATAATATTTTCTCTTTTCATCAATAACTTTGGACAGCTTAATAAACTGTACGGTTCCATGGGTACAATGATGGTTGTTTTGATTTGGACATATTTTAATTCTCTGGCTTTGATTATTGGTTTTGAACTGAATGCAAGCATTAGTAACGCACATATAAAACGCAACGAAGCCTGACCTATGGAATATAGTTTATCTGAAATACGAAGAGAATACGCCCGGCGTTCCTTGTCTGAAAAAGATGTTAAAGACAATCCAATTTATCAGTTTAGACAGTGGCTTGAGGAGGCGATAAAGTCACAAGTGCCTGATCCGAGCGCTATGATTTTATCCACAGCAAATAAGCAAAATAGAGTAAGCTCAAGAGTTGTTTTGTTGAAGGAAATACAGGAAGAGGGTTTTGTTTTCTATACAAATTACAATAGCAAAAAGGCATCTGATCTGAAAGAAAATGAACAGGCCGGTCTTCTTTTTTTCTGGTCGGAACTGGAAAGACAAATTCGAATCGAGGGTTACGTTGAATTTCTTTCTACTGAGATTTCGGATAAATACTTTGCTTCCCGTCCGGAAGAAAGCAAAATCGGAGCGTGGGCATCTGACCAGAGCAAGATAATTCCAAGCCGGCAATACCTCGAAGAACGTGTTAAGAAATTTGAAGATGAATTTAAAGGTCAGGAAATTATACGCCCGGAACATTGGGGTGGATATATTTTAAAACCGTACACTGTTGAATTCTGGCAGGGACGACCTAACCGCCTGCACGACCGTATTCAATTTACTTTCAAGGCTAATCAATGGATAATTCGACGACTGGCTCCATAAGTGTTGGAGTGCATTTGAAGAAACAGCTATCATCTTCGTAGATAGGCACATTCAGAAGTAGAGGTTAAATATTAAAACGGCCATAAATTTGCCAGAAAGTAAGTAGGCAGCTTGCAGTGGCAGAAGGCACCCCGGGGAAGAACTGACAGCGCCTTCAAAGCCTGTCAGCGTTTGAACAGGGAAAAAGAAAGCAGCAGGCAGCAGAGAAAATATGACCTCGCTTTTTAATCATTTTTGCATTTTTCGAGGTCGTAAAAGTTAAATAGATTTTTCATATCCAGGTACTCTATATCATCTCATTGCTATCCAAGAAATGAATTATATAGCCTTTAACTGTTGCCAAATCGCTATTAACTACTGGCTACTGACTTTTCTTTTAGCTAAAAAAAGAGTTTTTAAGATTATCTTCTACTTCTGAATTTGCCTATTTAGGTTGATTAAGCTAACCTTATCCACTTTCTTCACTCAATTAACTCAGTCAGCTTTTTCACATTTCCTACTCATAATGCTTTAGCAACATTTCTGCAGTAGCCTTGTTTGACGCTAACGGAATATTCCAGACATCGCAAAGTCTCATAAGAGTTGCTATATCAGGATCATGTGGATGTTTTCCCAGTGGGTCTCTGAAAAAGAATACCATATCGATCTTGCCATTTGCCACCATAGTGCCAATTTCAGCATCACCTCCCATTGGCCCGGAGTTATAACGTGTAACATTGGACAAGCCTGTTTCCATAACTTTTTTACCTGTTGTCCCTGTAGCATGTAAATTATGGTTTTCTAATATATCATGGTTGTCCATAACAAATTTCACCATATCAGCCTTTTTACCATCGTGTGCTATTAATGCTATATTGCTCATAATATCAAAAGTTTTCTTTCTTTTATTTTTGCAATTTAGTGCAAATGATATTTACTTTCAAAATTACGATTTTAATTTTGTGTTAAAAACGTTACAGGAGTGAAATCAGTTTGAAATATGTTACGAATCATTGCGTATTTTCTGCTAATTGTTTCTTCTCTGAGAAAAGCTTTATCAAAATAACTATAGGAATTGCATTTAAAGGGTTTGCATACGTTAAACAGCCTATAGAATCAACTTAAATTTAGGAGTATCAATTTTAGACATTAATCGTTTTAATCATATCTTTGTCTAAGAATCCAAATTAAAAATTAAAAAACATGAAGAATAATCTTACAAAATCAGTATTGACAGTGTTCATTCTGAGTCTGTTTGCATTTAATTCCTTGCAGGCAAAAGATGATGAGCGTTTATTAAGATTTCCGGACATCAACGATGATCTGATTGCATTTGTTTATGCAGGGGATATATGGACTGTAGATGCAGACGGTGGTGAAGCCCGCCGCCTTACTTCACACAAAGGATTGGAACTGTTTCCTAAGATCTCCCCCGACGGAAAATGGATAGCTTTTTCTGCTGAGTACTCAGGTTCGAGACAAGTTTACGTTATGCCAGCAAAAGGTGGAAAACCTAAACAATTAACGTATTATAATGATGTCGGATCAATGCCTCCCCGTGGTGGATGGGATTATGTTGTGTTAGACTGGACTCCTGATAGCGAAAACGTGCTTTTTCGGGCTAATCGCACGCCATACGGACAAAGAAACGGTAAATACTTTAAAGTGAGCATTGACGGAGGCAAAGAAGAACCTCTCCCAATTCCGGAAGGTGGTTTTGGCGTTTTTTCCCCGGATGC
>JBNJFT010000089.1:0-1262 GCA_051747065.1 Bacteroidota bacterium
GGAAGGATCCGGGTAAATAAAATCATTGGCCAGGCTGTGATATAGGTTAATCATTCCTGAACCCTGGCCTTCTTCATTGGTTAAGGCAGAAGACAGTGCTTCTTGGGTTGGAAAGTCCATTAAACTTGGCAGGCAGGATTCGTAATTGCCGGGGGTTTCTTTCCCTTTTTGCCATGAAGAAATAATAGCCGGATTGTTCGTCCATTCCTCGCCAACAATATTCAATTCCGGGTATTCTTCCATCATCCTGCACGTCCATTTTTTCATGAATTCTTTTCCGGAGTATGGATATGTATCTACACGAATGCCTCGCAAACCTGCATATTCCACCCACCATATACTGTTCTGGATGAGGTATTTAGCCAATAGAGGGTTGTCCTGGTTCAAGTCCGGCATGGTCTCAACGAACCATCCCTCTGCGAATTGTTTTTTGTCGATTTTTGAGGCATGTGGATCCCACAGGGTAGTTCTTTCATGGTTTGTATTTGTGTAATCATCCTGATAATGTACCCAATCGTCTGATGGCGGGTCTTTAATCCACCAGTGCTCACTGCCGCAGTGATTCGGGATCATGTCCATGATAAGTTTGATTCCTCTTTCACGTGCTTTTTTACTGAGTTTTTTGTAAAGTTTGTTGCTGCCAAATCGCGGGTCTACTTTGTAATAATTGGTTGTAGAGTATCCGTGATAGGAATAATCCGGCATTTTATTTTCCAGTACCGGGTTTAACCAGATTGAAGTAAAGCCCATATCTTCAATATAGTCAAGGTGATCTATAATTCCCTGAATGTCTCCGCCGTGCCTTCCTCCTGGTTTTTCTCTGTTAACCTTGTCTTTCAATCCTTCTGTATTATCATTGTCAGGATTGCCATTGGCAAATCTGTCGGGAGTTATGAGATAGATGGCATCTGAATTGTCAAATCCTTCCCTGTTTCTGCTTCCTTCTTTTCTTTCTCTAAGTTCATAGTTATATTCAGTAACTACTTTTTCATCGTTTGAAAACTGAATATTAAATGTTCCGGGAGGAGCATTTTCCTTGATTTTCAGGTTTAAAAACAGATAGTTCGGATTTTTGGCCCTGATTACCTGTTGAAGGTTTATTCCCTTATGATCGATAGCAGGAGAGAGGTCACTGATGTTTTCCCCGTATACCAATACCTGGAGGTTAGGGTTAGTCATTCCCGCCCACCAGAATTCGGGTTCAACTCTCTTGATTTCCTGTCCGTAGGTATAATTAATAAAAAAGAAAAGCAGGAGAATGA
>JBNJFT010000089.1:1362-9482 GCA_051747065.1 Bacteroidota bacterium
GGTTAGGGTTAGTCATTCCCGCCCACCAGAATTCGGGTTCAACTCTCTTGATTTCCTGTCCGTAGGTATAATTAATAAAAAAGAAAAGCAGGAGAATGAAGGTTGATAAAGATTTCTTCATGTTATGATTTGGATTATAAGATTTGTGTCTAAATATTTTTTGCGGTTACTTTATCCTGTTCTTTGACTACGTGTGGCTTGCCAAAAAGGAAAAGTTTTATAGAATCACCGCTAAGATTGTAGATGGTTGTGTTTTCTTTGTCTACTTCAACCTTCAACTGCCTTCCCCTGTATTTTATTATGAAAGAAAACAAATTCCATTGTTCAGGAATGAATGGTTCAAAATGCAATTCATTGTTTTTGATTCTCATTCCGCCAAATCCTTCTACGACAGACATATAAGTTCCTGCCATGCTGGTAACGTGGCAACCTTCTGCCACTTCGTTATTGTAGTCATCAAGGTCAAGTCTGGCTGTACGCAGGTATAGATTGTATGCTTTTTCCCGGTAACCCAATTTTGCAGCCAGGATAGAATGCACACAGGGCGAAAGTGATGATTCATGAACGGTTTTTGGCTCGTAGAAATCAAAATTTCGTTTAATGGTACTTTTGTTATACCTGTCTTCAAAGAAGAATAAGCCTTGCAATACATCTGCTTGTTTGATAAAGCATGAGCGTAATATGCGATCCCATGACCAAACCTGGTTTATTGGCCTTTCAGAAGGAGACAGGTCTTCTACTGTACGTTGTGGTTTGTCCAGGTATCCTTCTTGCTGTAGATAAACTTGCTGTTCGTGGTCATAGGGGAAGTACATATTTTCAACAATATCGCGCCAGCTATTGGTTTCTGTTATATCATTGAAATTAAGCTTTTCTGTGATTTCCTGGTATTTTTCCGGTGCTTCCCTTTTGATTTTATCTATGGCGTACATGGTGTATTCCATTGTCCAGCACGCGATTACATTTGTGTACCAATTGTTATGGACATTGTTTTCATATTCATTTGGCCCGGTGACACCAAGCATTACATATTTTTGTTTTGGTTCGGAGAAATTTACCCGTTGTTTCCAGAACCGGGAAATGGAGATGAGGACTTCAAGCCCGTAGTCTCTCAGGTAATCTTCATCTCCTGTGTATCGGATATAATTGTAGATAGCATAGGCAATTGCCCCGTTTCGGTGAATTTCTTCAAAGGTAATTTCCCATTCGTTGTGGGATTCTTCTCCATTCATTGTTACCATTGGGTAGAGGGCAGCGCCTTTGTCAAATCCAAGCCTTTGAGCGTTTTCAATGGCTTTCTGCAGGTGTTTGTATCTGTATAGGAGAAGGTTCCTTGGTACTTCCGGTTCGGATGTTCTTAAATAAAAGGGCAGGCAATATGCCTCTGTGTCCCAATAGGTGCTTCCCCCGTATTTTTCTCCCGTAAAGCCTTTAGGCCCGATATTTAATCGTTCGTCCTCACCAGTATAGGTTTGATTCAGCATGAAAATATTGAAACGGATGCCTTGCTGTGCGGCTTTGTCACCTTCAATTACGATATCGCTGTCTTCCCATTTCTTTTCCCATGCCTCACTTTGTTCCTTAAGAAGGCTCTCAAAACCTATTTGGGTTATGGTATCGAGTTGCTTTTCTGCTTCATCTGTCAGGCGGCTTTTTTCGTAATTGAAAGAAGATATGATTGATGCGTATTTGTATAGAGTTATTTTTTCATCCTTCTTAATGTCGATATTTACCGTCTTTGCAATGTATTTTTTTGCTTCGGTTGTTTTTGCTTCCGGTGTGATCGGTTTTTGATTCTTTTCGATGCGGTAATCCATGCCAAGGCAAACATGGAAATCCAGTTTTTTCGTTTTGGAAGTAAGCGTTGCCCGGTTATCTGCGGGAGTTGTTTTTTCTACCTCATCCCAGAATTTTTCCTCGTAATTTGCATCTTCATTAATGACATCTGCATTCAGGCCAAAAGTAACCTGCATATTGCCGGAAAAGTTAACCGGAGTGATCTCATATTTAATGCTACCCGTTTCATCATGAACAATATTGAGGAAGCGGATAACCTCTACATTGATTTTTTTGTTGCCGGATAAGGTGGCCTGAAATTCCCGCTTTAAAAAACCTTCTCTCATGTTAAGAACCCGCCTGAAATTCTCCACCTGGCATTTGGCCAAATCTAATGGTTCGCCATCGATATTTATCTTTATTCCAATCCAGTTTGGTGCATTTAATACTTTTGCGTAATATTCCGGGTATCCGTTTTTCCACCACCCTACTTTTGTTTTGTCAGGGTAATAGATGCCTCCTATGTAGTTTCCGAGCAGGCTATTCCCTGAGAATTCTTCTTCAAAATTCCCTCTTTGCCCCATTCTGCCATTGCCAAGGCTGAATATGCTTTCGGAAGATTTGTGGTTATCAGGATTAAATCCTTCTTCGATAATCTTCCATTCATCATGAGTTAGATATTTATTCATAAAGTTGTTATTTTATCTTATTATTCCTGAATTCATTTATTGGTTTTCAAGTTTTTTCAATTTAGTGATATCCATTTCATGAAGGCCTGAGATAATCATATCTGCCTTATAAAGATTTTTTTCCGATCCTACACCGATGCTGTACATGCTACCATTTTGGGCAGCTTCTATTCCGGATTGTGCATCTTCAAATACTACACAATTTTCCGGGTTTACATTCAGTTCTTCTGCGCCTTTTAAAAATACCTGCGGATCGGGTTTTGCTTCTGATACTTTATTCCCGTCAATAATGGAGTCGAGATAGCTTTCAATTTGAATCTGGTGCAATATGGTTTTTGCATTTTTACTGGCTGAGCCAACACCAATTTTTATGTTTGCTTCTTTCAGCTCATCAAAAAACTTTAGGGTGCCCGGAAGAATGTCATCCGGTTTCATTTCTTTTATATAAGCTCTGTACCAGTTGTTTTTCTTTTCGGCAAGTTGTTGTTTCTCCTCATCGGTTTTATTCAGATTCCCAATTTCGAGAAGAATATCCAAAGACTTCATGCGGCTTATGCCTTTTAACTGTTCGTTTTGTTCGGGAGTGAGATCGAATCCCATTTCATTGGCAAGCCTTTTCCATGCTTTATAATGAAATGTTGCTGTGTCAACAATAACACCGTCAAGATCGAATATACAGGCATTAATTTTATTCATAACAAATTACCTTTTATCCCGGACAAATAACACTAAAATACCGGCAAGGAACCAGGTAATTCCACCTAAAACCAGAGCCAGTATTGCCTGGCCATTGAATACGGTTTTTGTGATAAATCCGAGAATTGTAGCGGCAAGGATTTGTGGAATTACAATAAAAAAGTTGAAGATTCCCATGTAAACGCCTAGTTTGTTATGCGGCAGAGAGCCTGTTAATATGGCATAGGGCATTGCCAGAATGCTTGCCCAGGCCAATCCAATTCCAATAAACGGATAAACCAAATGAGTTGGATCGTTGATATAATAGATTGCTATTAGCGATATTCCTCCAACCACCAGGGAAATCATGTGTGTGATTTTCCGGTTTGTAAGTTTTGCTAAGTACATTAACAGGAAAGCCAAACCAGCGGCTGCACCATTGTAAATTGCAAAACATATACCAACCCAGTCTGCCCCTGTGTTGTATTCATTCTGAATGTATTTTATTCTTTCTCTTGTATCCTGGCTTAAATTATATTTTTCCATTTTCTCTTCACTTGAGAAAAACTTAACTAAATTCATGCTTACGGCAACACTTTGTTTGTCAGTATTGCTGAATTTAGCCTGATACTCATCGAGTGTTGCATCGATATCCTGTACTTTTTTGTAATTCTTATCATCCGGCTGAACTTGCTCAATTTTATTTTGAAGTTCATTCACAATGGATTGCTCCATGTTCATGTCGTAAATATGGCTGGTTACACCTGCTGTGGTATAAATCCACATGGCAAAAAGCGCAAACCATGAGAAAAACTGAACAAATGCAAGCTGAACCATTGTTTTGGGCATCACGTTGAGATCATTAAATATCTCGATCATTCCCAATTTCTTTTTGCCTCTTTTTTGAAGTAAGGCCGATGCAATTTCCATGGCACCAAAAATGGAAAGCCCGATTGTTAGAATGTACAATTCAAATGTAAAATCTTTAAGATAGACGAGTAGAGTTGTTGCTAAGCCAAGTATTAAGGAAAATAAGCCAATTTTGATACCTTTTCTAATCAGGGTGCTCGGTTCGTATTCTGTTGAAGCTGTGGCTTTTTCTTTTACCTCACCTTCATCTTCTTCCTCCTCTTTCATTTTATCTAGTTCTTCCGGGGAGTATTCTTTGGTAGAAAAGACAGTCCAGAGAATTGCTCCAAGGAATATCAGGGCACCAATATAGAAAGCAAATTTCACGGAGTTTGGGACTTCGCCTTCCGGGGCTGTATTGGGAATATTCAGCCAATTCGTTAATACATAGGGAAGAGCAGATGCAACCACCGCTCCGATTCCAATAAAAAAGCTTTGCATGGCAAATCCTTTTGTCCGCTGCTCTTCCGGTAGCAGATCCCCGACAAAAGCCCTGAAGGGTTCCTGTGAAACATTGATCGAAGCGTCCATGATCCATAACATTCCCGCTGCAACCCATAATACCGGAGAATTGGGCATTACAATTAAAGCGAGAGAAGCCAGAATAGCTCCTATTAAGAAGTAAGGACGGCGTCTTCCTAATCCAGTCCATGTTTTATCGCTATAATATCCGATAATAGGCTGAACGATCAATCCTGTTACCGGCGCTGCTATCCATAAAATCGGAATGCTTTCGACTTTTGCTCCAAGAGTTTCAAAAATACGGCTAACATTGGCATTTTGAAGGGCATAGCCAAATTGTATTCCAAGGAAGCCGAAATTCATATTCCATATCTGCCAGAAACTTAAGCGTGGTAGTTTTTTCATTAGAATAAGATTTTGTCAAAAAAAAATGATTTAATGTCCCCTTTGCTCAAAAATACGGATTAAATTTCAATATCATAAATTATCTACTGTATTTTGCTGAATAATAAAGGATTTCGTTTTTCGAAAAGGATTGCGAAAAGTTATCGTATCATTTGTTTTATTATTTATTCAGGTACATTCAGGCACATTCATAAGCAGGCAGTACGGATGCTTATGCGCATTTTTGCCAGTGCGTCAAAGAAAAGAATAAGGTCTTATTATAAAGGGAAAGATTATCAGCTAGCGCGCGTTTGCAACGCGTGCGTCAGATAAAAAAATGGTATTCTTTACAAACGTGCTTCAGGTTATCTGTACTTATCGATAAAAAATTTTGTGATAAGAACGGCACTTGACACGCTTCCACCGATAAGTATTCCTGTGTTCGCTGCACCAAACTCTCCTGTATATTCATTATTTCCGTTTAGCATAATGAAACTGGTTGTGAGTATTGCTATGCCTCCGGCAACATACAAGACAGTGTAATCGTCTCCGCCGTTAAAATTAATTGATTGAACTCCATTGGTTCCGGTATTCTGATTTAGAAACCGATACTGAAATTGCTCATAGTTTGATGGAAGTTGAGTTGTTGTAGAAGAAGTATTTTTTTCATTAGCATCATTAGCAATGCTTTCATAATTTTCATTGCCTGCAAATGCTGTATGCATAATTAAAATGCCAAAAGTTAGAATTATAAGTCTTTTCATGGTTATTATGCACTTAAGTTATGATCTAAGTAACCAAAATTACAATTATCTGTGCAAATTGCCATCAAATTGAAAAAAAATATTTTTTTATATTTTCCTTTTTTTGATTAGTAGAATGCATTTTTTTACGAAAAGTGTTTTTTTGCTGATAATTTGCTGTGGCTATTTGCTTTTGGCTCTTAGACAAAACTTTTCTGGATGTTTGATTGTTCTACGTTTTGTAATATCTGGGATAGACTGAAAAATAAAACTTCTCTTTTTTGGCTACAATTTGAAAAAAATAAAAACTTTATTTTTCTTTATTATCAATGAATAAAAACAAAATTTGGGGGATTTAAACAAGAACGTTTTGGTTAAAAAAAGCAGATTAATCAGGACAGAATAAATATTGACATTTCAGCTCAGCCTGAAGGAATATATCTCATTGAAATTAATTCAGAAAAGAAATCTGTTACAAGAAAGTTAATTAAAAAGTAGGGTTTAGTTTTGGTTATCAAGAAAAAAGGCCTGGTCGTATGACCGGGCCTTTTTTGTTACAAAGTAATCCAGCTGGCAATTGCTTGTTATTCATCTTCTTTTGTCTACATGTTCTGGATGAGGGTTTCTTTTGAATGTGCTTGTATTAAGTATTGTTTTCCTCATTTTAATTCCTTAAATTTGATAAAGAACTTATCTGTTGAAAAACAATAAAATAGAGCGCAACTATAGCCTGTTACATTTCCTTATTGATAAATATTTTTAATTAAATTTTAAGCTTATGAAGACAAAAATTACTTTAACCGTATCAGTCTTTTTGGCAGCAGTATTGTTCTTTAGTTTTAATAGCCGGGGACAGGAAGCATTTGAGGATTTTGAAAACTTCCCCGTAACTGGTTCCAGTTATGAGAGTGGTACATTTGAAGGACAAGACGGCTCAACGTGGGAATACGAGAATGCCAGAGGTGATGCCAATGCAGATATTGATCCGCCAACTCCCGGACTACAGGATGATGCAGGTGCTATGATTGAATCAGGTACACTTACCAATGGCATAGATGAGTTGGAGTTTGATTATATGCAGATGTTTAGCTCTGATGTTGAATTAGATATCTATATAGATGGTGATTCGGTGACTACAGTTACTTCTGATAATCAGAAAGGTGAGGTTCTGAGTTCCGGGCCAATTAAAATTGACGGAGTTGATGGCGACTTTAAGCTACGTTTTCAAAACACTTCATCAGGCGGGCAGGTTGCTATAGATAATGTATATTGGTTTGTAGATACCGGCGTTCCTGTTTTTTTGGTTGATCCCGGATCTTTTGACTTTTCTTCAATTGAAGGTGAGGGGCCTTCAGAATCTCAAAGTTTTGAGCTTATTGGCTTAAACTTAGACGGATCGGATGTTACAGTTTCTGCATCGACAGATTTTGAGATTTCTGAAGATAACACTACCTTTTCTAATGAGATCAATCTAACTAATTATGAAAATGATACAACCGATATTTATGTCAGATTAGCAGAAGGTCTTGAACCGGGAGACTATACTGACTCCATAACTGTTTCCGGTGGGGGTGCAGCTGAAGATACTGTTGCTGTAACCGGAAAAATAGTGGAACAATTTGATATACCTTATGTTAATGATTTTAGGTCACAAGAAGACGTTGACGTGGCAAAAACTCAGGGTTTTAATATTGAGAATGCTGAAATCCAGGAAACCAATGACCCTTATTTAAAAATAACGGATGGTTATGTTGAAACCCCTACAATTGATTTTACGCAATACGACACCCTTGCTGTTGAGTTCGATGCTGAAACCTATGGAGGTGAACAGGGGCAAGAACTTTCAGTTTTAGTGTCGGATGATAACGGAACTAATTATGATACTCTTCAGTCTTATTCCATCACAGGAACTTATACAACCTATGCTTTAAAGATTGATTTGACCGATACTTATGATGTAACTGAAGGCAAAATAAAAATAGAAATGACAGATGGGGGGGGATCAACTCGTTTTCGTGATTTGTTGCTTGATGCTCCTTCTGCTGTTGCTGCTCCTACTTTCAATCCAGAGGGCGGAGACTTTCAGGAATCTTTTGATGTAGAAATTTCGACTATAACAGAGGGTTCCACTATTTATTATAGTACAGAAAGTGACACAGATCAATGGACGGAATATACAGAGCCTGTTACCTTGAATAAAACTACTACCCTGTGGGCTTTTGCAACTAAAGATGACATCAAGAGTGATACCATAAGTGCTACTTATAATTTCTCTATGGAGGAGCTTACTATTCCTGAAATCAGGGAAACTGAAGCAGAAGACGGAACAAGCCCTTATGAAGGTGAATTAGTAAGCACCTCAGGAGTTGTCACTGCCAACGACGGAGAAGGCTTTTTCATGCAGGATGGTGTTGGAGCATGGAATGGAATTTATGTCTTTACTGATTCTGAGGACAATCCTGAGCCCGGAACAAATGTTGAG
>JBNJFT010000090.1:0-8021 GCA_051747065.1 Bacteroidota bacterium
TCTTTTGTCTTTTTCGACAGCTTACAAAAGGTTTTGCTGTTAACAGTGATTATTATTACTATACAATTAATAGAAAGTTATGTGCTTGAACCACTTATCATAGGAAAAGAAGTGAAGCTAAACCCACTGATGGTTATTTTGGCTGTAGCAATAGGAGGGATAATGTGGGGCATTGCAGGAATGGTGATATTTGTTCCGTTATTTGCAATGATAAAAATCGTTTCATCTCATAGTGCCGGACTTGAGCCCATTGGATTTTTATTTGGTAACGCCACAAAAAGCAATAACAAAGATTAAGCATAAACTTTTCACAAACAACAAAAATATTTATCAGTTAATACGCCCTGAATCCCATAACATACATAGAATAACTTCACTTTAAAGTATCATTTGAAAATCAAAAACTTTATAGATTGATTATCAATCAAATTAATTTTCCTTTTTTTTTAAAAAAAATTTGGACTGTATTAAGTATTTCCTATTTTTAGTAACACATATTTTTCTGAAAATGAGTAATAACTAATCCTAATTTATTATGCTACACGGACCAGCCACAAAACTTGATGATGATCATGCTGCAGCCCGTAAATCAAAACTCGGGTTAAAGTTTTTTCTCTTGTATGGATTAATATATGCCGGTTTTATATTAATCGGAGTGTTCAACCCCGGACTAATGGGCATTAGAGTCGCCTGGGGCCTTAACCTTGCCATTTTTTATGGTTTCGGACTGATTATTCTCGCTATCATTATGGGATTCTTTTACCATTTAGCATGTAGCCGCCTTGAAAGGAAGCTTAATAGAAAGGAGGATGCCAAATGATCTATGATGTTTCGACTTTATCCGTTGTGATTTTTTTCACTTTTGTTATTATTGTACTTGGCCTTTCATTTTATTTTGCGAGGAAAACAAAGTCGGCAGCAAATTATTTTGCAGCTGGTGGTAAAATACACTGGAGTATAAATGGAATTGCTTTTTCCGGAGATTACCTCTCTGCTGCCTCTTTCCTGGGTATTTGCGGCATGATAGCATTTTCAGGCTATGATGGCTTTTTATACTCCATTGGATTTCTGGCAGGCTGGGTTGTAGCACTTTTTGTAGTAGCTGAACCCCTGAAAAGAATGGGAAAATTTACTTTTACTGATGCGCTTGATTATAAATTTAATTCCCGTTCAATAAAGTTGTGCGCTGCTATTAGCACACTTGTGGTATCTATATTTTACTTAATTCCCCAAATGGTGGGGGCCGGTGATCTTGTTGTTCCAATTCTCGGATTACCGCACTGGGCAGGGGTAGTAATTGTAGGTTCTGTAGTGATATTTATTGTTGCTACAGCAGGTATGACATCAACTACTTATGTACAGTTTATTAAAGGTGCTCTGCTTATCATTGTTTCATTGATTCTAACCATCTTCATATTAAACAAAGGACTTAACCGGAAACCTAACCCGGAGATGCATGAATATATAACCCTGGATGTTACCATTACAGATTCAGGGGACATGACTCTTGATGATGAACGGGGTTATATGATTAAAGATGAAGCAACCGATGGCGACAATAAATTTGTTCTCATTGAAAAGGATGGCGTATCTAACTGGTATAGGTTAGTCACAAAAAACGACAACGCTGTTCTGGAAGAAATGCTTACCATAACCACCAAACCTTCAGGCGAAAAGCTGTATAACGGAGCGCCCCAATCGGAGAGACTTTTTTACCAGGTAGGCAATCTTTCTAAAATTATTTCCGAAGGAGAGGAAGTAGAAAACACAGGCCGGACCAATCCGTTTAGTTTTTTAACAAAAATTGAAGACAGTGATGTGGTAAGATATCTCAAGACTTCATTTGAGTACGGAGATAATTCAGTAACCGCCTGGTATCCTGAAATTACAGCAGGTACAGACATTATGAAACCAGGCCTGCGTTTTAAGCTTGAAGGAGGTTCCATCTGGGGAAAGCTTAACTTTGTTTCCCTGATGCTGGCCCTCTTTTTGGGAACTTCTGCGTTGCCACATATATTAATAAGATATTATACGGTACCCAGGCCGGTAGATGCAAGAAAGTCAACCATTGTAGCTATTACTGCAATAGGTATTTTCTATATTCTCACATTATATATGGGACTTGGCGCAATGACAAGCGGAGTGCTGGATATGGAAAGCAGTAATATGTCCGGCCCGTTGCTTGCAAAATCTTTTGGGGTAGGAATTTTCTCAATTATATCTGCTGTAGCCTTTGCTACTGTGCTGGGAACAGTGGCAGGTTTGATCGTAGCCTCTTCCGGGGCTATTGCGCATGACCTGCTGGATAAGTTTTTTCATGTTAAAATGAACGATAAGGTAAAAGTACGGGCAGGAAAAATAGCAGCTTTTGCTGTGGGGGTTTTTGCCATAATACTTGGTATACTGCTCAAAGGAATGAATGTTTCTTTCCTGGTTGGCCTGGCTTTTGCTGTTGCTGCCTCGGCCAATCTTCCAGCTATTATTATGATTTTATTTTGGAATAAAACTACTGGTCGAGGAGTAGCCGCCTCAATCATAACAGGTATTGTTTCATCCGTATTATTGATATTACTTTCTCCTACTATGTTTGACAGGTATGGCTTAGCCCCGGAAAATGCTATTTTTCCCATGGATAACCCAGGTATAGTTTCTATACCCCTATCTTTTCTTGTATTAGTAATCGTTTCATTATATACGAAGAAAAAAGCTTTGACTTCCTGATAAGATAAATTTTTTAGCAGGCCTAGGGGGAACTCTCATATGGAGTTCCCTGCCTGCTGATGAATACTGTCACTTTTTTTCAGCAAAAAACCTGATTTTCGACTTCTGAAATTTCCCATTTTAAACTGCCACTTGGGGTTAGATTTCACTCTCTATTAAAAATCTCAATACATCGATTTCATCATTTTTTTATAATTTTGACCTTTAAAAAGATCAATTAAGCATTAATTAGTGGGATTCATTTGGATAAGGTTCTATTGTAAAATTGTTTTATTGTTGTTAACATTTAAGAAAGGTATATTTTGTTTAGCGGTGTAGATTTAGAAAACATTAACAAGGTGAGCATCAATAGATTAGCAGAAGCTCATATAAATCCCTTTTTAGGCCGGACTCATGTATTAAACATATAAAAACGAACAGGCTGATGATTTTTATTACTTCCGGAGCTAAAGGCTCTGGAAAAACAACTTTCCAATACCAAATTATAAGACATCTACAACAAAAAGGAATTCAGGTCAGCGGATTTCTAGCTTTTCATGATTTTCAGACCGACAGTTACTCAATTTACAATATACAAACTCAGGAAACACTCAAATTGGCCCAAAGAGTTTCTCTTCCGGAAAAATCAAATGACCCGTTTCAATTCATACCCAATACAGTATTGCAGGGGAAAAAATGGATCAAAGAAACTCTCGACAAGGCCCCTGATTTGGTGGTAATCGATGAAATCGGCATATACGAATTGAATGGAAAGGTTTGGTGTGAGGAGTTTACCGGTCTATGCAACTCTTCCATCCCCCTATTATTCAGCACAAATATCAATTGGCTGCCTATGATCCAAAAACAATGGAGACTAAATCCGACTCATATATTTTATCCGGAAGCCTTCCGAAATCCTGAGCAAGCTGCTAAACAAATATACAACTCACTCCGGCATTAAACAGGCAATTTCAGAAGCAGATAAATACCTAAGTAAAATGACTTAGTCCTGATAGATACCTATCGATAAGAGACAGAAGCTTTTTCAACAGATTAAAAACCAGAACATAATAAAGCACGGCAATGCCGATCCAGATCATAATAAGATTAAACCACAGAGTGTCTATTTTAAATCCTTTCACAATCTTAGCAGGTGCATAAAAATGTGCTCTCCCCCAGTCTGACAGCGGCTCCATATAGACAGGATCCTCCTTTTGGATTAATTCATCGTTTGTTTCATACATACTTTTTACTTCATGCGAATTAGTCACAATTTCTGCCAGCCTTTGATTATGATGGTCCCGTTTCAATTGACGAATCCATTCTCTTCCATGTTTTTTAACTAAAGAGTTATGAATTTGTTTTTTATTTTTTGATGCATTTTTCCCCAACTTCAGGTAATGCAATTTGATATAAACCAGGTAATTTTTAAGTTCCTCGTAAATGTCTTCATTCATGCCATCCACGGTGATGTTATTCAAATATTCAAATGGTGGTTTATCCGCATCTTCATGCAATTTAATAAGTTCATTTCTAATGATGCGCAGATCTTTCTTTGTTTCATCCATATTCCTTTTTCGTCCAATATTACGGATGGCCAGATCAAGTTTTGCTTCCAGTTCAGGAATAAGATAGGAAGTTGCATAATCAGCTTCACTTATGCGTTTTTCCTGGTCAAAAAAATGTTTTTGGAATTCATTCCCCTTAAACTGCTCTACAGTTAAGGCCTCATAGGCCCAGCGAGTAACCATAAGATCACCTATCAACGGAACATGTTTTTTATTGGTAATACTGTCATGAAGATCATCAAAATTAATCATAGCGCCACCCAATAGAAGGTGAGGAACAAGAATCAATGGAATCAGAATATAGATGGTTATTACCGAGTTCAAACTTGCTGAAATATTTAAGCCAATCAGATTTCCAAAACATGAGGTAGAAAATAGTATGAGCCAGAAGGGCAGTAACATTCCCTGAATGTCAAGAATCAAGTTGCCTATTAAAACAAAGGCAAAAGTTTGAATCCCTGAAAGAATAAAAAGATAAACCACCTTTGAATTCAGATAACTCACCCATTTCAGATTAAGAAAGGATTCCCGTTCTAATATTTTCCGGTCTTTTATGATCTCCTCTGCGCTGACAGTAAGCCCCATAAAGAATGCAACCACGACAGCCATAAAAAGAAAAATCGGAAGATTCTTATTTTGGGCAAACACATATCCGTCTTGAGTAATAAATTTAGAAAAATAACTCAAAATAACTGCAAGAAGTGGCGACTCCAGCATATTTAGCAAAATATACTGCTTGTTGGAAATTTTGGCAAAAAAGTTTCTTTGGCTAAAAATTACAAACTGTTTCCAGGCATTTGGAATGCTAAAGTTGACTGTTGGCAGCCTGGTTTCAGATTCATTTCGTTTCAGATGTGATTCAATCTTATTTTTATAGCGCTGATACCATGTAACAGGCTCTGTCTCTCTTTTTTTGAGCGGCTTACCAGTATCGTCAATTTTGGGGGATTCAACGATTTTGAGTATCTGTTCAGGATTAACATTTCCGCAATGCGGGCATTCACTTTCGGCTGCATTTACCTGTGATGCCACAGTTTTAAAATACACCACGGCATCTATCGGATTTCCCTGATAAATTGGGTATCCTCCTTTGTCGAGAATCCATATTTTGTCAAACAGTTTGTAAACCTCCGAAGAAGGCTGATGAATGTTTATGATTATCAACCTGCCGTTCTCTGCTTGTTTTTTAAGTAAATTCATAACCTTTTCCGAATCCATGGATGACAATCCTGTGGTAGGTTCATCGACAAACAGCACATAAGGCTCGCGCATGAGTTCAAGGGCTATATTTAATCGCTTCCGCTGTCCTCCGCTGATAAACTTATTAAGCGGATCGCCAACTTGCAAATCGCGGGTTTCCAGAAGATCGAGGTCTTCAAGTGTCTGTGTTACTTTTTCATGGAGCTGTTCTTTTGTAAAATCTTTAAAACAAAGCTTCGCATTATAATACAAGTTCTGATACACTGTTAACTCCTCAATCAGCAAATCATCCTGTGGAATAAAACCAATCAACCCTTCCAGTACATCAGAATTACCATGAAGATCATAGCCGTTGATGGTTATTTGTCCTTTATCTAACTTATATTTTCCGTTTAAAACATTAAGCAGAGTTGATTTCCCAACACCGCTTCCACCCATAATTCCTATTAATTGTCCCGATTCCTCAGACACATTAAGTTTCTGTATTCCGTTCTGGCCATCACTGAACTTAAACTCAATATCATAAGCGTTGAAAAAAAGTTGTATCTGATCCTTTTCCAAAAGAAACTTAGAGACAACATCATGGTAATAAACAGGAGAGATATTCGGTCCGCTGATAATTGAACCGCTCTTAAAAAAATAGGAATGGCCGGGGATAATCTTGCGGCCTTCAATAAAAAGATTCAACTGGCCAAAATAACGGAAAACATAGGAGTCTATACTTTCCAGGTAAAGAAAAAGTATTCTTCCGTATAGATTTTCTTTATAAATATGCTTATAAGGCTGACTATGAATCTCCCGCGTCTTTTTCTTTAAAACCCAATTAATGCTACCACCCCATTCCGTCCGCTTATTATCTATAAGCAGTACCTTATCCTTTTCTATTTTTTCTGGAGAACCTTCAAAAACAAGGCCTTTGCTGTTGGAAATTTCTGTTTCACTTATATTAAAAGATTTTCCAACCGTATGAATGAATTTTAATTCTCTTTCCGTAACTTCTTTGTCAGAATATATAAATTCAAGCAACTGAACGAACACAACTAACCGTTCGTACCTCAACAATCCTTTTTTGATCTGACGGCAAACATTGGTGATCTGGAATGAAATGAGTGAGTAACTTTCAACAGGAGTATCAATGTTGTTTTTTAATTCTTTCTGATAGAATTCGAAATAATTATCAAACAGTCTGAGATATTCGTCTATAATTTCATTGTTAAGAAACCTTTCAAGGTATTCCCGGACAATCTGTTTTTCTGCCTGAGTCAGCTCTTTAATACGAATATTCGCAACAATGGCAAATAAATGGATCAGGGCGTTAAGTATCGATTCACTCATAGATCAAACGGATTATAAACTCTATCACAAATTTACGAATAACCCACATATTTAACTAACGTCTAATCTTAAAAAAATAAGGCTTTGTTGTTAAATTTGCGTCAATCGGTCTTTACTGCCAAGATTGATCAACCATTTTATGCATGGAATGTGACCTAAGAAAAAAGGAACACTTATATGTTATCATATTCCTTTTGTGGTTAAAAAAGGGGAATTTGTCATTCTACCATGAAACATAAAAAACCGCCTTTTGATAAAAAAGACGGTTTTTAAAACTGGAATGTTTTTTATTATTTAACCCGAATAATTCAGGTTAAGAAATAAGATCGTTTCTCAACTCTGCAATTTCTTTTTGAATCTTCATCACCTGTTCCTTATTAAACCCATCTTCATCAAGATTCTCATAAGTGTCTTTTATAGGTTTCAGGCCTTCGATTATTTGATTTATTGCCTCATATTCTTTATAAGATTTTATTTCATCAAGCAGATCGTTAAGTGTTTCTTCCTGGTTTTCAATCAATTTTACGATTTCTTTATTGTGATAAGTCGTTTCCGAAATATGCGTTGTAATATACATTGCCTCAATCCAGCTGCCGGCAACAACTAATAAAGACAACTCTTCCTTATCCTTTTTGTTCATGTATTCATACGTATCGTAAAAAGAATCTGAAATCAAATCAATTAATTTTTCTTTGTTATCCAGGTTCTTCTCAACTTTATCATAAAAATCAACAGAAAAGGCGCCGGAGATTCCAAGTTCCTGAATCATCTTTTTCGTGACGTCCATGTAATCTTTGGTGTATTGTTTCATTCCGTAGGCACTGGTATAGCTTAAGTCTGCGCTATACACTCCCAGATTCATTGCTTGTTTATCTTCTGCAACATACTTATCTACATTTTCAACATCGTTGGAAATACCTATAATAAAACCGGCACCGATTTCATTTAGTTTTTTCGTGATGTCAAAGGTTGTAGGAATAGGATAAACTACTTCTTCTACTTGCTTTTTTACTTCTTCTTTGGAAATTTTTTCTTTTTTCTCTGAAGTTTTATCTTCTCCTTCTTTTTGGGATTTTTTGCAATTTGTCAAGGCAAACACAACGGCTAATGAAAGAATAGCCAAGGTTCCGCTTCTTAGAATTTGTTTAGTTGTTTTCATTGATAATATAGATTTTGTAGGATTATGTATTTATAACTAATATAACATTTGCAAATTAA
>JBNJFT010000090.1:8121-9444 GCA_051747065.1 Bacteroidota bacterium
GCTTTATCTTTAATCGTACAGCCTATAGCTTTAGTCTTTTCAGGGTTTGGTTCTTTTCCCTTCAGCAAAGCATTTACTGCATCTGCAAGGTAAGTTTTTTTCACCTTATCCGGGTTTTTATAATTGTCATCAATAGTACCTATATATTGAACAGTGAATTTTTCACCTTCATTTTCCAGAACAAAGACATGAGGTGTTCGTGTTGCCCCATAATCTTTATAAACTTCTTGCTCCTGATCTATTAAATAAGGGAAAGGATAATTTTTATTCTTCGCTCTTTTTTGCATGTTCTCAAAAGAGTCCTCCGGAACCAGCTCTGGATCATTCGGGCTAATTGCAATAACAGGATACCCTTTGGAAGCAAATTTTTTGTCAATGTCTATTATCCTTTGCTCATACGCCTGGGCGTAAGGACAATGATTGCAGGTAAAAATAACAATAACTCCTTCCTTCTCTGAATAATCAGAAAGCGAAACATGGGTTTCGTCAACGTTCTTTAAGTTGAAGTTTGCCGCTTCATCGCCAATATCATATCCTTGTGACATGGCAAAAGGTGCCATTAAAGCACCTAATAGAATAGTTAATAAGATTCTTTTCATGGTATATCAAATTTTGAATTAATTACTTGTTCCAATTCTTTATAGGTAAATTCTTTTTCAAAAAATAAGCGTTTGTCTTTATTATAGATAAGTGTTGCCGGTATTCCTCCCGACCATTCCGGACTGACTTTGTCGATCCAGGAGTTGCTGTCGGGGTCATCCAGCACAACTACTTCAGAATCTATGCTGTGTTTGTTCATAAAACCTCTCACCCTTTCCGTAACATTGTTCCCAAAATCCATGCTTGTCAGGATGATTTTCAGCTTTTTGTTTTTATAGTTTTCTTCAAGCTTTACAAAAGCAGGCATTTCTTTTATGCACGGGGCACACCATGTAGCCCAGTAATTTATCACATAAGTCGTATCGTCAGTTTGATGCAACAAATGTTTATAGTCTTCGAAAGAAGGGTATGTTTTAATAGATTGTCCGAAGACTGTCCCTGTGAACAGAATGAAAAAAACGATCCCGAATACTTTTTTATGTAAATCTCTCATAATCGTATTATACTTTTTGAAAGTAAACAATTCAATTCGGAAAAAGTTTTTTAAAGATTAAAAGGCCTTTTCTTAGGTGTTTTCAGAAGTAGAGGGAAATATTATAATGACCATCAATTAACTAAGAAGTAGATAGTATTCAGTAGTTAGCAGAATGGCATAAAACGCTTTTTGTGAGCAGTTTAAATAAGTAGTTTCAGGTTTGGTATAATAGAACTTCTAAAACCATT
>JBNJFT010000091.1:0-9431 GCA_051747065.1 Bacteroidota bacterium
ATGCGGTGCCTTATTACTGTAAGTATGATCAGCAGAATTATTATGATTCCTGCGATTCCTGCTATAATACGTTTTTTAGTCATTTGGATATAGTTTTAGGTTGAACCATATGTAAAGTAAAACAATTAGCTAGTGAAATTTTTCAAATAAAAACATCTTGTTTTGGTATAATGAGAAATTTACAATCGGACACAATTCTTGTTTGATACCCACTAATATAGCAGAAATCATTCATAAATAAAAATGATGGTTTTGTTATGAATGTTTATCGTTTATAAGTGAAACCACAGAAAGACATTTTAAAAAGGGCTGTAAACCCGACAGGTAATATTTGTACTTTAATGAGGCACTTTCAGAAGCAATTAATATTTTGAAATACAGCAAGTTAAAAACAAAATTAAGTAAAGCGAAACCCTGAAAAATGCAAAAATGACTAAAAACGAGGTCATATTTTCTCTGTTACCTACTGCTTACTTTATTCTCTTTTTCTTTTTCTGTTCAAACGCTGACAGGCCTTGAAGGCGCTGTCAGGTTTTTATCTTCGCTGCTACTGCTTCTGCGACTGCTTACTCATTTGCTAATTGATGTTCATTTTAATAATTGTCTCTACTTCTGAATACGCCTAATTAACACATTAAAATACCAGATACAATGTTTTTATATTTCGCTGATAATTAGCTTTATCTTATTCTGCCTGCCTGCAGGTAGGAATTCTGTGTTCTGAATTCTGTATTCTGAATTCTTATAGAAATATAGCTGGTACTTCTGAAGCTGCCTAATGAATTCTATTCAATCCCACACATAGGGTTAATCGTAATCAATATCGTAAACTAAAAAAGATGGTATTCTACTAAAGACAAACTTATATGAACTCTTATGTAGTTCAAAAAAAATGATAAAAGTTTTGATAGTTATAATTAGCAGAAGAAAACAGGAGAAACTAGGCTAATCATCGTTTTTTTCCTTGTGCTCTTTTAATTTATTTAAGAGATAGGATTTAAAATCGTAATCTGCCATGTAAATCCGCATGACTTTTTCTATAGGCAGGATTTCTTTGAATTTTTGATGATACTCTTTAAGAAGTTGGCCTTTTTCATATCTGTAGTTCACATATCGGTCGGCTATATCATCAAGTTCTTTTCTACTCATTGAATCAGAGTGCTTAAGGTAATAATTCATGCTCTCTTTTCTATCCTGAATGAGTTGGTTTTTTTTATCCCAATATTCATTATAGATGGGCCAGAATTCTTTGGCTTCTTCAATTGTAAGTCCTATCTTTTCAGTAAAAAAGGCAATCTTTTCTTTTTCTATTTGTTCTCTTACATTCATTCCCTCTTGCTGTGCATAAATGCTACAACTTATTAATGAGAAGAACAAAGTAATTACAATAGTAGAATAGAATCGTTTCATGGTTTTATTTGTTTGATGACGGGTCTTTTTCATCCTCTTCTAACTCTTTGATTAACGTTCCGTAATCAATATCATCTTCCAACAAGTAATCAATGTATTCGTTAGCTTCTTCGCTGTTCATTTTTATATTTTCTTCTTGCTCCTGAATTGCTTTTATCATTTCTTCTTCAGATGAATATTGCTCTTCGTAGTTTGCTTTTGCCATATCTTCAGATAAAGAGGTTTTTTCTTGACCGGAATTGCTAATTACGTTGACCGCAAAGAAAGCAAGGAGAGCAACGCCTATAAACATTGCTGCAAGTGAAAAAGCGGGTTTGAGTATATTGATAAGTGAATTGCCGCTTTGCTCTGTTTGTTCAGCTTCTTTGCATCTGGCTTGAATTTTTTCGGGCAATTCCTCAAAATAGTTATCTGGCACCCGGAATGGGAGCTCTTTGCTTATTTTGTTGATGTCTATATGCTGTTTTTGATTTTTCATAGCTACTTTTTCCCTTTTAATCATGTGACTGACTAAACCTTAAATAGTTTAATTGTTTTTCAAGTAGTTTTCAATTTTTTTAACTGCATGATGGTAAGAAGCTTTTAATGCCCCAATTGATGTTTCCAGTATTTCCGACATATCCTCGTATTTCATTTCATCAAAATATTTCATATTGAAAACGAGGCGTTGTTTTTCAGGAAGTTTGAGAATTGCTTTCTGCAATTTCATCTGTATTTCATCGCCACTAAAATAATTATCGCTTTCCAGTGTGTTTTCCAGTTGATTTTCGACATCTACAAATGAAATAAAGTATCTTCTCTTTTTTTGTTTCAGAAATGTGAGAGATTCATTTGTAGCTATTCTGTAAAGCCATGTATATAATTTTGAGTCTTCCCTGAATCTGGTTAATCCTTTCCATATCTTCACAAAGGTATTTTGTAAAACATCATCAGCATCATCATGATTGATTACAATTTTTCGGATATGCCAATAGAGCCTCTCCTGATAGTTTTTTATGATGACATTAAAAGCGAAGTCTCGGGTGTCTTCAGCTTTAAACATCTGAAGGAGTTCCTTATCAGAATAATCGGCCATATTATTTAGTAGTAACTTTTATGATATTGGGGAACCGGATTGTTGAAAAATGTTTTTTTTACGTTCAATAGATTTTTCGGCCGCACTGACAATATCCGGAATATCCAGTTTGTATTTTTTTAACAGATCGTCTGGTTTGCCGCTTTCTCCAAAAGTGTCGTCTACAGCTACCATTTCAACTGGCAAAGGGTATTTTCTTACAAGAAGTTGTGCGATGCTGTCTCCCATGCCACCATTTCTCAGGTGTTCCTCTGCGGTAACCACGGCATTCGTTTTTTGTACAGACCTCAAAACAGCCTCTTCGTCTAATGGCTTTATTGTGTGCAAGTTGATCACTTCTGCTGATATATTCTTCTCTGCAAGAGCTTCTGCTGCTTTCAATGATGGATATACTAAATGTCCTGTGGCTATTATCGTAACATCTTTTCCTTCAGTCAGATTGATAGCTTTTCCGATTTCAAATTGTTGATCTTCCGGGGTGAAATTTGGTACATTCGGTCTTCCAAATCTCAGATAAGCTGGACCAACGTGGTCTGCCAAAGCTATGGTAGCGGCTTTTGTCTGGTTATAGTCAGCCGGATTGATCACAGTCATGTGCGGCAACATTTTCATTAAACCGATATCTTCCATTATTTGGTGTGATGCGCCATCTTCTCCGAGTGTTATTCCTGCATGAGATGCACAAATTTTTACATTTTTCCCTGAATACGCAATAGATTGTCTAACCTGGTCGTATACTCTGCCGGTTGCGAAATTGGCAAAAGTTGTTGCAAAAGGTATTTTTCCTCCAATTGTGAGGCCGGCTGACATTCCCATCATGTTTGCCTCTGCTATGCCACATTGAAAAAACCTTTCAGGAAAATCATTGATAAAGTCATTAATTTTTAATGATCCGCTAAGGTCTGCGCAGAGCGCAACCACGTCGGGATTTCTCTTTCCTAACTCGTAAAGTCCTGCTCCAAAACCTGCTCTTGTTGCTTTTGATTCTTTCGCTATTATTTTTTCCATAGTTATTGATCTTTTCCTAATAAAGTTTTATTGTTTTTGACGACCCCGATTTTATTTCAAAAGTTTTTCGGGTTGTGTACATTGTTTTTTTCATATTTTTTGGCCGGAAAGTAATTTCATAATTTCCGGGTTGCAAAATTAATGATTTCTTTTCTTCAATCGAATTTAAATTATAAATCCGGGATAGTTTTCCGGATTTTTTCTTCTCAAATAGGTACCCATAACCGGATGTGGAGAGAAGAATATTTAACATTCCGGGTTTTGGGATTTCAATTTTTGTAGTGTGGCTTTGTTCAATTTCAACATCTTCAATCTCAATCGTAGGGAGAGTTAATATTTCAAGGTCATATTTCCCGGTAAGGTATTTTTCTTTTTTATCTATTTTTTGGACGTTAAGTGTTTTATGGCTTCCATCCTTGCGGACAATACATTGAAGGTTTCTGTAACGCGAACTGTTAATATCAGATGTAAACTTTAGTGACCCCTGGGCGGCATTAACTCCTATCATATTATGTTTACCAACAGTTAGCTTTATACTGTCTTTTTTTATTTTTGGCAGCGTGTGAACGATCAGGTCGTATACAGGGAGGGGATCCATGGTTAATGTATCAGGGTTTCCCATAAAATTAAGGGTATGAATGAAATTGTATTTTATTTTTCCTGAAGCACGGTGATGAAAAGTCATTCCTACATTACTTTCAGTAGGTTTTCCGTAAGTATCCAACAGGTTGACTTGTGCCGTAGTGTTGTTGAGTATCTTGGTAATTACAACATCCAGAGCTTGCCTGAATTTTTCTTTGTTAGGTGTGTTGTAAAAATGACCGATACATTCGAATGTTTTTTTAAAATTCGGATCAAGTCCGATTCCAATGATAAATGGTTTAAGTGCGATCCCTTTTTTTTGAAGTTCTTTCGAAACCTCGCAAGGATCACCTTCACACGCTTCTTTGCCATCAGTTATTAAAACGATTACATTTCTGCATTCTTCGCAATCAGAAAAATCGTTTTCAGCTTTTTTCAGGGAGTGAGCGATAGGTGTTGTTCCTTTTGGCCTTATGTATCTTAGGGTATGTTTTAGCTGGTCGCCATTATTTTTAGAAAAGGGAACTTCAAGTTTGGTATCATCGCATCTTTGTGGAGGAACTTCATATTGATGTCCATAGACTCTAAGCCCCATCTCTACATTACCAATCCCATCCAAACTATCAATCATTTGAATAAGGTAATCTCTGGCGATCTTTATTTTTCTTTCCTCTTCCCAATACCCTTCCATACTTTGGGAACCATCAAAAATAAACAATATCCTGCTTTTAGGCATTTGAGATTTGCTGTCTTGTCCAAAGCCGGATATTGTAATAATAAGAAGAATGAAAACCAGTGCTGTGTAATATTTTAAATGTTTAATTTTCAATAATTCTTTTTTAAATCTTTTTATAAAAAGGCTATTCTTTTAATCTTTCATAATCTTCTTTTTTCAAAAGCCCGAGAATTAATAATTCAGCGCTGGATTTATTGGTTGCCAAAGGTATGTTTTTCTTGTCGCATTCGTCCAGTAGTTCCTGAATGTCTTCATGATGAGGTTGCTTTACGTTTGGGTCACGGATAAATATTACAATGTCAATCATATTGTCTCTTATCATGTCTGTAATTTCGTGATACCCCCCGTATTGACCCGGACTCATGTGCTTCACTTCTATGTTGTTGGATTCCAGGTATTCAGCTGTCCTTCCTGTAGCTACTAAGTTTGTGTCTTCAATCCATTCGTTACGGTCATTCAGAAAATCTACCAGCGTGGGTTTCTTTGCATCATGAGCAATGACAACTATTTCTTTCATAAGCTCCTATTTTTTATTTATATGTTTAACGAAAACAAAACTGAATTTGTTTTAGTAATCTCCAAGGGTTTCTTCGAGTTGTCCGAGAGCTTGCTCCAGTTGTTCATCATTTGGTGCTGCTCCGTGCCACTTGTGGGTACCCATCATGTAATCTACACCCATCCCCATTTCAGTTTTCATGAGAATGACTACGGGTTTTTTATTGCCTGTTTTGGATTGTGCTTTTTTGATTGTATCCAATACTTGGTTCATGTCATTTCCGTCCATCTCC
Organism: Bacteroidota bacterium; assembly: GCA_051747065.1. GTDB lineage: Bacteria > Bacteroidota > Bacteroidia > Bacteroidales > UBA12077 > JAGXLC01. The sequence goes on from JBNJFT010000091.1 coordinate 5,600, forward strand.
AGGGTTTCCCATCCAAATACCTGAAATTTGCCTTTTAAATCACCCAAATCCATCACTTCTTCAACAGGCCCGTCAATTTGTTTTCCGTTATAGTCAATTGTTAATATAATATTGTCTACTTCCTTAGCTGCAGCATAATTGAGAGCTTCCCAGATTTGCCCTTCCTGGAGTTCTCCGTCTCCGCATAAACAATATACATAACGGTCATCGTTGTTCAGCTTTTTTGTGAGGGCTGAACCAATTGCTACTGATAGCCCTTGCCCAAGCGAACCACTGGCATTTCTTACGCCTGGTAAGTTTTCCTCCGGTGTTGGATGGCCTTGTAACCTGCTGTCAATTTTTCTGAAAGTGCTTAGTTCACTGAGGTCAAAATATCCTGTTCTTGCAAGAGTGCTGTAAAATACCGGCGATATATGGCCATTTGAGAGGATAAAAATATCCTCGTTTTTACCATCCATTTGAAAATTCTTTGGGTCATGTTTCATAATCTCAAAATAGAGCGCTGTAAAAAAATCTGTACACCCTAATGACCCGCCCGGATGCCCGGAGCTGTTGGCATGTACCATTCGAACAATATCTCTTCTAATTTGCGACGCGATTCGTTTAAGTTCTTCAATTCGACTCATTCTCTGTGTTTTATTAGTTGTTTGTAAATCAAAGTTTTCGTATTTCGAAAAATAAGATGTAAAAATACGATTTTCATTGGATTACAAATAAATCATTAATCAAAATTTGTCTTTTTTTTATCAAAAAAAATATCTTTACTAAGATACGTCCTTAACAAGAAAAACTTTATTTTTGCAAGCTTTTAAAAGTAAGAATCAAAAAACTGAAACATAAATTATGGCTTTACGATGTGGGATAGTGGGACTACCAAATGTAGGAAAATCAACTTTGTTTAATAGTTTGTCGAATGCAAAAGCTCAATCAGCAAATTATCCTTTTTGCACTATAGAACCGAATGTAGGGATGATACCTGTTCCTGATGAACGGCTGGATAAAATCGCAGAGCTTGTACAGCCGGAAAAAGTAACTCCGACTATGATAGAGTTTGTAGATATTGCCGGCCTTGTTAAAGGAGCCAGCAAGGGAGAAGGGCTTGGTAATCAGTTTCTTGCAAACATCCGGCAAACCGACGCTATAATACATATATTAAGATGTTTCGAAAATGATAATATTACTCATGTAGATACAACTATCGACCCGATACGTGATAAGGAAGTTGTCGATGCTGAACTTCAGTTAAAAGACCTGGAAACTGTGGAAAATCGTTTGCAGAAAATTGAAAAACAGTCAAAAACGGGCGATAAAGAAGCGAAGGTGCTTCAGCAGGTTTTAAGAAAATATCATGCTCATCTTTCCGAAGGACGGTCAGTACGTGAATTACAGGTTGAAGACGATGAGAAAGCCATGGTTAAGGACTTGCATCTCCTAACTGATAAACCTGTGCTGTATGTTTGCAATGTTGATGAAGAATCTGTTGTGGAAGGGAATCAGTACGTGGAGAAAGTAAAATCAGCTGTAAAAGATGAAGAAGCAGAGGTTATTGCTGTTGCTGCCGGAGTGGAAGCAGAAATTGCTGAACTTGACACAAAGGAAGAGCGGCAAATGTTTCTTGATGATATTGGCCTTAAAGAATCTGGGTTAACAAGATTGATTCGCGCTGCCTATAAACTGCTGAACCTTGATACGTTCTTCACTGCAGGCCCCAAAGAGGTTCGTGCATGGACAGTAAAAAAAGGTTCTACTGCTCCTCAAGCCGGGGGTGTCATTCATTCAGACTTTCAACGCGGATTTATTAAGGTTGAAGTGATCAAATACGAGGATTTCATAAAATACAAATCTGAAGCTGCCTGCCGCGAGGCCGGGAAAATAAATCTGGAAGGCAAAAACTATATTGTTAAGGATGGTGATTTGATGAATTTTAAATTTAATGTTTAATTTGAGTAGGCTATAGAATACTTATATTTGTCCTTATGAACATTCAATTTTTTTAACTTATACATTATATGCATAATTCTTGTTTTTTTACCCCGCCTAAATGGATGATTATTTTCTTCTTTTGTTTGATATTTACAGGAAAAGCATTCTCCATCGACCCCGGTGAGAACCGGCCTAAGTTGGTGGTGCGGGTGGTTATAGAGCAGATGAGATACGAAATGCTTTTACGCTATTGGGATAGATTTGAACAGGATGCCGGGTTTAAAAGATTAATTGATAATGGTGTTTTGTGTAAAAACACGAAATTGAATTATGCCTTAACAGAAAGAGCTCCAGGCTTTGCCACGCTTACAACCGGAAGTAATCCTTCTGTACACGGGATAGTTTCAGATTACTGGTATAACAGACTTTCCAATAAAACTGAATTTTCTATCAATGATAATCAGTATGAAACAGTAGGGGCTGTCGATCCGGAAGAAGGGTTTTCTCCTTCTAACTTACTTACCGGAACTTTAGGCGATGAGTTAAAAATGCTGAGCCCCAAATCGAAAGTATTCTCAGTTGGTTTAAATCCTGTTTCTTCGATTTTTGGAGCAGGAAATATTTCCGATGGCGCCTTTTGGTTTGAAGATAAAACTGGAAACTGGATTACGAGTTCTTATTATAGCGATTCATTGCCTAAGTGGGTAGAGGATTTTAACAATAAGGATTTGCAGGATATCTATATGAAAAGAAAGTGGAAAACCCTTATGCCGGATTCAAGCTACATTAATAGCCTGCCTGATGATAACGACTCTGAAGAAGGATTTCTATTGATCTATAAAAATCATTTTCCATACAATTTATCCGAATTAAAGAAGAAAAGTAAAAGTTATAAATATTTGAAATACACTCCATTTGGCAATACCTATACAAAAGATTTTGTACACACTTTAATTCTGGACGAAGGTCTTGGAACTGATAGACATACTGATTTGTTAAACATAGCTTTTTCTGCATCATCATATGTGAATGATCTATTTGGGGCAAGGTCAATGGAGATGGAAGATTTGTATTTACGGTTAGACCGTCAGTTAAATCATTTGGTCGAATTTCTGGAAAAGAATATAGGTGAAGATGAGTTCCTTTTGGTTTTAACTTCTGACCGCGGAACGGCTGATCCTTACAATTATCGTGAGGCCAGAAACTTGCCTGCAAGGAAATTCAGGCCTAAAGAGGGTTTATCATTGCTGAAGAGTTATTTGGATGTCGTGTATGAGAAAGAAAAATGGATAAAAAGTTACACAAAGCGTCAGTTGTATATGGATCATAGTTTAATTGACCAACATGATTATAGTTATTCAGAGGTTGAAGAAACAATTTCTAATTTTATGGTTAAAAAGTCAGAAATAAGTTATGCAGTGAAGGCATCAACTCTGAAGGAGGGTGGTTTTAACGAAGGGCTTAATCACAAATTGCAAAACAGTTATCATCCGAGGCGTTCCGGCGATGTATTTCTGGGTTTGGAAGCAGGAAGTATTGAGAAGCCCGAAAGTTCCGGATCTTCTTATAACTACCATGGACATATACCGTTGATATGGTATGGCAAAGGTATTCAGCCGGGCAAAGTGCTGAGACAAACCGGGCTCCGTGATATTGCTCCTACAATTAGCATGTTGATTGATATTCCATTACCTGAAGCATCAGATGGAGAACCAATTTGGGAGTTGTTAGATACTGAAAATAGAAATGATACCTTTGTAGAAGATTAAAATATCTAAGCAATGAGGTTTCAAAACCGATTTCGCAACTTTTTTTTACTCATCATTCTGGTATGTTTTGTTCAGAATGTTTATTCTCAAGAGAAAAGCTGGGTGTTTTTCACAGATAAAAAAGAGGTGGAATTTAACCC
>JBNJFT010000092.1:0-9405 GCA_051747065.1 Bacteroidota bacterium
TTAGATAAAATTAAACAGATAATGAGTAAAGTTTTAGTTACCGGAGGAACGGGATATATTGGATCCCATACAGTGGTAGAACTGATTGAAGCCGGTTTTGATGTTGTTGTTATTGACAACTTCTCAAATTCTGACATTTCCGTTTTGGATGGAATTGAAAAGATTACAGGACATAAGCCTGAATTTTTTCAAATTGATCTTAAGGACAAAAATTCACTGGTACACTTTTTTGATCAGAATTCATCAATCGATTCAATTATCCACTTTGCAGCCTATAAAGCAGTAGGAGAATCTGTAGAAAAACCGCTTAAATATTACAGGAATAATTTATTATCCACCATGCATCTTTTGGAATGTATGGAGGAATATAATGTGAAAAACATCGTCTTTTCTTCTTCCTGCACAGTTTACGGACAGCCTGATAAGTTGCCGGTAGATGAGGCCGCCCCGATCAAAGAGCCGCTTTCACCTTATGGAAGTACAAAGCAGATCTCCGAACGGATGATCCATGATGCAACTCAGGCAAATGATCTGATAAAAGGAATTTCTTTGCGGTATTTTAATCCGATTGGAGCACACCCATCAGCCTTAATTGGCGAAAAGCCTCACGGGATTCCCGATAATCTACTGCCTTTTATTACTCAAACTGCTCTGGGATTGCGTAAGGAATTGAAGGTTTTCGGCGACGATTACAACACCCCGGATGGCACAGCGATACGGGATTATATTAATGTTGTAGATCTTGCAAAAGCACATGTGAAAGCAATCCGGAGATTACAGAATCATCAGAATAAAACCGGATATGAATTTTTTAATGTCGGCACAGGAAAAGGCAATTCTGTTATGGAAATCATTAAAGCATTTGAAAAGGCAACAGGCGAGCGTGTGAATTACCAAATAACCGGCAGGCGAAGTGGTGATGTTGAGCAGGTGTATGCAGATACAAGGTATGCAAATAAAGAACTCGGCTGGGAGGCTGAAGTTTCCCTGGAAGAAACTCTACGTTCAGCCTGGAACTGGGAAAAATATATCAGAAGTAAACAGTAAAATATAATATTCTAAATATACTGAATTTATGGAGAAAACAATATTAGTCACAGGAGGAGCCGGATTTATCGGTTCTCATGCCATACGGCAATTTGTGCGAAAATATCCGGATTATAAGATCATCAACCTTGACAAACTTACTTATGCAGGCAATCTTGAAAATCTCAAGGATGTTGAAGATTCCCCAAATTACGAGTTTGTCAAAGGGGATATTTATGATGCTGAATTCCTGGATCAACTCTTTGATAAGAATTCCATTGACGGAATTATCCATTTGGCAGCAGAATCTCATGTTGACCGTTCTATCACAGATCCGAATGAATTCATTAAAACCAATATTGTCGGAACGGTAAATTTGCTGAATGTAGCTAAGAAATATTGGGAGAATGACTTTGAAGGAAAACTCTTTTACCATGTTTCTACAGATGAGGTTTATGGCTCCCTCGGAGATGAAGGTTATTTCACAGAAGACACACCATACGATCCAAGAAGCCCCTACTCTGCTTCAAAAGCCAGCTCCGACCATTTAGTCAGGGCGTACTATAATACATATAATTTGCCTATAGTCATTTCCAATTGTTCCAACAATTACGGGCCAAACCAGTTTCCGGAAAAACTGATTCCACTTTTCATAAATAACATACGAAATAATAAGGAACTACCAGTTTACGGCAAAGGAGAAAACATAAGGGATTGGCTGTATGTAGTAGATCATGCAGAAGCCATTGATTTAGTTTACCATAAAGGGCAAATTGGAGAAACATATAACATTGGCGGAGATAATGAATGGAAGAACATCGACTTGATCCGGGAGCTTTGCAAACTAATGGATGAGAAGCTGAATAGAAATCCGGGCGAATCCGCAAAACTCATCAAATTTGTAAAAGACAGGGCGGGGCACGATATGCGTTATGCCATTGATTCATCAAAGATCAAAAACGAACTTGGATGGAAGCAGGAAGTTGATTTTGAAGAAGGTTTATCCCGGACTATAGATTGGTACCTGGATAATGATGAATGGCTAAAGCATGTTCTAACAGGCGAATACGAAGAATATTACAGGAAACAGTACCTGGAGCGTTAAGCAAAGGTTTTAATGTTAATCGTTTTGCAGATATTAGTAGGCATTTTTCAGAAGTAACGGGAAATAACTATAAGAATACAGAATTCAGAACACAGTGTCAATACTAACTCAAAAATTAACCCCGATTTTTGCCTACCTTGGCACTTCTCGGGGTTTTATTTGAATTTCAACTTGACTTAGAAGAATATCTAAAACAAAGTGAATTATTCTACAGTAACTGATTTTGCAAGGTTTCTTGGCTGGTCCACACTGCATCCTCTCAAAACAGCAATATGATAAGACAATAGTTGCAGTGGAATTACAGTAAGTAATGGAGCTATTGATTCAAGAGTTTCCGGAATTTCCAGAACATGCTCAGCCATATCCCGGATAACAGTATCACCTTTAGAAACAACAGCTATTACTTTTCCTTTACGAGCCTTGATCTCCTGTATATTGCTAACAATTTTATCATAGGATTTATCTTTAATGGCCATAACTACCACGGGCATATTTTCATCGATTAAAGCAATGGGGCCATGTTTCATTTCTGCTGCGGGATATCCTTCTGCATGAATGTAGGATATTTCCTTTAATTTCAAGGCTCCTTCAAGTGCTACCGGGAACAAATAGCCTCTTCCGAGATATAAAAAGTTTGTAGCATCCTTATATCGTTCTGCCAAATCCTTAAACAGATCATTATTTTCCAGGATTTTCTCTATTTTAGAGGGAATTTCCGATAATTCTCTGATTAAATTGTGATATGCATCTTGATCAATTTCTCCTTTTTTATATCCCAGGATCATCGCTATCATGGATAAAACAGTGACTTGTGCGGTAAATGCTTTTGTTGAAGCCACTCCAATTTCAGGGCCGGCATGGGTATAAACACCTGCATGAGTCTCGCGTGGTATACTTGAACCAACAACATTACAAATTCCCAGAACTGTTGCTCCTGCTTCTTTTGCCTGTTGAATTGCTGCAAGAGAGTCAGCAGTTTCACCACTCTGGCTTATTGTGATTACAATATCGCTCTTATCAATGATTGGGTTGCGGTACCTGAATTCAGAAGCATATTCTACTTCAACCGGAATTCTTGCAAGGTCTTCAATAATGTATTCTCCAACGATTCCTGCATGCCATGAAGTACCACATCCAATAATAATAATCCTTTTTGCCTGAATTAATTGAGGCATTACCTCATACAAACCACCTAACTTGACCTCGGTTCTATCATGATTAATTCTGCCTCTGAATGTATCTTTGATTGAACGGGGTTGTTCAAAAATTTCTTTTAACATGAAATGGTCGTATCCATTTTTCTCGATATCCCCTATTTCCATGTCTAATTTTTGAACTTTTGGAGTGAGTTTATCGTTTTTTATGGTCTTAAGCGTCAGTTCTTCTCTTCCAAGTATAGCTACGTCATTTTCATTAAGGTAGATAACGCTTTTGGTATGTTCTACAATTGGGGTAGCATCAGAAGCCAGGTAATATTCCTCGTCCCCCACGCCGATGACTAAGGGGCTGCCTTTTCTTGCTGCTATCAGCTTATCGGGTTCGTCTTTACTGATAATAGCAATGCCATAAGCGCCAATGACTTTGTGCAATGCCAATCTAACAGCAATCTCAGCATTAACTTGTCCTTTCAGGTATATATATTCAATGAGATTCGCCAGTACTTCTGTATCAGTCTGAGTTTTGAATGTATAACCTCTGTCTTCCAACCTTTTTTTCAGCCGTCCGTAATTCTCAATAATTCCGTTATGAATTACAATAAACTTACCGTTTTGAGAAGCATGCGGATGAGCATTCAAGTCATTAGGTTCACCGTGTGTTGCCCAACGAGTGTGTCCAATCCCTATATTTCCCTGAACATCTTTGGATTTAGTAAAATCTTCGAGGTCAGAGACTTTTCCTTTCTTCTTATAAATTGAAACCTCACCATTGTTAAGCAGAGAGATTCCGGCTGAATCGTAACCTCTGTATTCTAACCTTTTCAATCCATTCACAAGGATTGGGTAGGCTTCTTTTTTGCCTATATAACCAACAATTCCGCACATGATGTATTTCTATTTTTGTTGTATTTTTATTCTGATGTATTGTAATATGTTACTTCGAGTCTTGGAGAAGAAGAAGACTTTCTTCCCGTTAACACAATTTGTTTTAAGTTTCCATCCCTGTTTGATGTATGCAGATAGATTGTTTCGTTTTCAATCCTGTCATTTAAAAGACTTTGAAAATACCCGGTTATATTGAATACCATCTCATTATTTGTATCATCAAAATATGCTTCATAAGTTTGAAGCTCATAGTTAACAATTGACTGAACGTAATTATTGAGTTTATTGTAAGTGGAGTCCTCCCTGTATATATATGCTGTCATATTCGATTCTGTTGTATCTGTTAGTTGGTTAAAATTGTCTTTAACATCGAAAATGAGACTGGCATTTGCAATAAGTTTCCCTTCATTTTCTTCCTTAATAGAATCAATCTTGTTGAAGGATACTTTTGCCCGTGTACCTTGTAAATTTTGAATGAACAACAAACTATCCTCCCCTTCCGATTCTAATGTTGTATTTGCATTAGGAGTGCTAGTAGCCTGTGAATAGTCATGTTCAAACATGTTAAATCGTACTCCGAAATCACTATTTATATTATAATCTACTGTGTCTGTTACGTCAGATGTATCTGTCGTTTCAGTATAATATAAGTGCATCATGCAATTTTCTATTGGCACAGAAATAAATTCATTTCCTCCTGTATTACCTTCCATAGAAAACAACAATCCTTTTATGGCTTCAGTAAAAATCAGGGTGTCATCCACGGTTTCAAAAGAATATTCGTTAAGTTTTTGGGTGAAATCGGAGGTGAGTGGTATTTTTATTATTGAGTCCCCCTGGAAACTAATACTATCCTCTGATATTTTTGGATTGGAATAATAATCTTCAGGATTTTCACTGGAAAAATATTCTTCAGAGACATCTATGGATTGATCTACTTCGTATATGCTAATATCGATCTCTTCAAAATCCCCAAAATAATTTTCAGGTTTTATAATTATTTCTGCTCTGGTATCTTCAGGGGGGATTGTGGTTCCTGAATCTACAACAGTGTTAATGAAATATTGTCCAAGGCCATAGCTTTTTGTTTGCCCAAAATACTCATCAGTTATATTTCCGATAATTAATTTATTTGTTCCATTTGTAGCAAATTCAGGTTCAGGCTCCAGAAAAGTGCTAAAATTATGGAATGTATCCTTAACTACAGGAACAGAATCCCTGCTCGAAAGAAAATCTTTGCCGAATTCATCTGCATCTCTTTCACAATTAAAGAAAAGGATAGCTATACCGATTAGTAAAGTAAATGGAACAAGTTTTTGCCTTGTGAATAATTTTTTCATTTTAAGGTTAATCATACATTAAATTTGTTCTGTGGTTTATTGTTTTAATAGATCGTCGTAAAATTTAGAGTAAGCGTCAATGTACTCTTCTTCTGTTTGGTATTCTAATTTTGGCTTGTCTATAGAGTCGATATGTTTTTCAAGGTCTTTATTAATATTTTGACTTGCCTTAATAACCCCGTCTGAATTTTCTATTGCTAATTTATTGAAGTTAACAAAGTCGGGGTTATCCTTAATGGTTTTGATATCTTTATTTGTAATACCTTCAACTTTAACTTTATTTTTCAATTCTTTATTTAGCGGCTCTTTAAAATCATCGTCATACACCGAGTAAACAACCTTTGAGTTGGCAAATAGCGGCTCTTCATTATAAGCCTTTTTAAGATATAAAGGTACTAAACCCGTAAACCATCCCTGGCAATGTACTACATCCGGAGCCCATCTGAGTTTTTTGACGGTTTCCAAAACGCCTCTTGCAAAAAATATTGCACGTTCATCGTTATCCTTGAATTCATTGCCTTCGTCATCTTTCAACTTGTGTTTTCTGTGGAAATAATCTTCATTATCAATAAAATAAACCTGCATTCGGGCAGACTGTATTGATGCAACTTTAATGATTAAAGGCCGGTCTGTATCGTTAATGATAAGATTCATCCCGGAAAGCCTTATTACCTCATGCAGTTGATTTCTTCTTTCGTTTATTTTTCCAAACCTGGGCATGAAGGTACGAATTTCTTTGCCTCGTTCCTGTATTCCTTGCGGCAAATAACGCCCCGTTTTGGACATTGTATTTTCAGGTAGATAAGGAGTTATTTCCTGGGAGATGAAAAGTACCTTTGTTTTTTCCATTACTTTTATGAGATTGGTTAAAAAAAGCTGCCGCAAAATTAGTAAAATTATTCGTATTTACCAATAATTTAGACTTTTTAGGGAAGCAGGATGTTCTTGTTATTTGGATAGAAAACGGTGTTTTTTCTATTTTGTTTTATTCCCAAAATTTTAATTGGTAAGCATTATTCCAAAACAGCCATTCATACCTGGCAGATTTGATGAATTGCTGCTTCATACGTTTTTTTATCTTATCCCCGGCATCAAGGGCAAGTTGATTGGTAATTTCTTTTAGTCTTTCGGTGGTTTGGTCAAATTCAGCTCCTGAATAGGTGTCAATCCATTTTTGGTAGGGATTTTTGGACACGGCATTTTTGCGTATACTAAGGGCTACCTCATTGTAAAGCCAGAAACAGGGCAGTAGTGCAGCCAAGGCTTCTTCATAACTTTTAAAGGCTACTGAAGACAATAAAAAATTTGAATAAGCTTCTGTAGCAAGGGCAGGTTCTTCAGCTTTTTTTACCTGAAAAGCTTTCATAAAATGATCATGCAATTCCCGTTCAATTTCAAGTCCCTCTTTGGCAAAGGAGATAAATTCCATCATTTCTTCATGCGTGGGTGATTTTGTAGCAAGTGCAGCAAGTGCCCGTGAATACTCTCCGATATATATTGCATCCTGGCTAAGATAAAAATTGAATTTCTCCTGTTTTAGTGTCCCTTCTGCTAATTCTTGATTGAAGGGATGTGTGATAATTGACTGGTAGATTTCTTCTGATGATTTCCAAAGTTCATTAATAAAGCTCATATAAATATTGTTTTATTGTTCTATTGTTACATTGTTGTATTGCATTTGGGATTTAAAAAATTAGCGTTCATTTTATTTTTTTTAATATCATTGCTTTAAGTAATTACCTTATTTGAATAAAACGTAGTTTTAAGATTAATCCTTGTTGAGACTTTGTACGGCGTTGAGACGTTGCAGAGCAACGTCTGTACAATCTGATAAATCGTAATTATGCTATTGATTTATAATGTTTTATAAAGCGAGCCATAGGATAAATATTAATTTTGTTAAATAAATCTGCGTTTATCCGCCTAATCCGTGTCATCCCAGCCTGCCGGCACGCAGGCGCGTTCTATTCATTATCTTCATTGGAACGATTAGTTCCAGAAATTATAAAAATGATGCACGGGACCATGGCCAGAGCCTAGTTGAAAATCGGATCCGGCCTGAATTGACTGATGTATGTAATCCACTCCTTTTTCTATAGCTGTTTTCAGATCGAAACCATGTGCCAGTTGGGCCGCTATGGCTGAAGAAAGCGTACAGCCTGTTCCATGTGTGTTTTTAGTCTTTATTCGTTTGCCCGGAATGCTGATGGTTTCATCTGTTTCTCTTATATAAAGCACATCTGTCAGCTCTTCACTCTGAAAATGTCCGGCTTTTAGCAATACTGCCTTTGCTTTTGTTTGACTTAATTCGCGGGCTGCTTGTAAAAATTGTTCTTCAGTTTCGATTTTGTGGCCGAGAATGATTTCTGCCTCTGGTAAATTTGGTGTTATCACAGTTGCAATTGGCAGCATTTCTTTGATAAGCGTTTCTATTGCCTCATCCTGCAGCAACTTATCGCCAGACGTAGCCACCATCACCGGATCGATAACAATATTTGGTGAATTGTAATTGTTAAGTGTTTCGACTACTTTTTGAATTACTTTTGAACTATGCAGCATTCCTATTTTTATGGCATCTGTTCCAATGTCGTCCATAACTGCAGTAATCTGACTTTTAATTATTTCCTCGGGCACCGGGTGAATGTCGGTGACTCCTTTTGTGTTTTGGGCAGTGATTGCTGTAATAGCAGACATTCCATAAACGCCATTTGCTGAAAAAGCCTTAATATCTGCCTGTATCCCTGCTCCGCCGCCACTATCCGAACCTGCTATGGTTAACGCTTTTTTATAGTGTTTTTTTGCCATAATACATGTTTTTGTTTCAAAAGTGCGAATATCCCTTTCTAATGTTTTCAACTTGTTTATCGTCCTTAAAATAAGCAATCTCTGGTTTTCCGTCTTCTATTTTTCCTATTGGATAAAGGGGTTTCTGAAATTCATCCATAAAACTTTTTGCTATATTCTCAAAAGCTTCGCCTTTAATGGTAAGCAACAGAACGTAGTCTTCTCCGCCTGATAAGGCTAACTCAATGGGATTGATTTGATGAGTGTTGCAAAAGTTAAGGAGAAAATTGGTCATGGGAATTTTTTCCAGGACAACAATCCCCTTCCTGGATGAAGCTTTTAGTATGTGCATCAAATCTGAACTAATGCCATCAGAGACATCAATCATCGCGTTTACTTCGTCATGCTTGGCCAGCCATTTTCCTTCAGAAACGTGTGGGTATGGAGAAAGGTGTTTTTCTAAAAGCGGTTTTGTATTGTTATCTTCCGGCAAATCCAAAAAAAGAGCTTGCAATCCTGCGGCTGACTCTCCGGTTTCACCCGTAAGACAGACAATATCCCCTGTTTTTGCGGATGACCTTGTTTTTATATTTTGATTTGCAATTTCTCCGGTTACTCCTATGTTGATTACAATAGAATTTTCTGAGCTGGTTGTATCTCCACCTAACAGAGGGACATCTTCTTTTTCACTCAGGTCTTTGTAACCTTTCATAAATTCTTCTATCCAGCTGAGCTCGATGTCTTTTGGTAATCCAACAGATATGTATGAGCCAACAGGATTACCTCCCATTGCTGCTATATCGCTTAAATTAACAGCTAATGATTTGAACCCAAGCTGATAGGGAGTTATTTTATCTCGCAGAAAATGCGTTTTCTCAATCAGCATATCAGTTGTGAAAATATGTGAAGTAGTCTTGCTGATCGGGATAATTGAACAATCGTCCCCGATGCCTGTCATGTGCTCTTTGACCAAATCTTTGAATTCAGGAGCAATGTATTCCTCAATAAGGCCAAATTCGCCAACGCTTTTAAGGTTTTTTGTTTTTTCCATAATAGTAAAGTTCCGTAAAAATTTTTATTCCCGCAAAGATTTAGCGTTTTGAACTTT
>JBNJFT010000093.1:0-9369 GCA_051747065.1 Bacteroidota bacterium
AATCCTGATCAAAAAAAAGTTCTCATATTTGTAGGATCATTTACTTTTCTCTAAAAGTCAGGGATACATAAAAATTAAAGTATGCAAAAGTTATCTATTGTTATTCCGGTATATAACGAAGAAAACTCAGTTATTTCTACCATTCAGAATATTCATGCAATGATGAATAAAACATCCATTGAATATGAATTAATTCTCGTTAATGATGGCTCCACAGATAAAACCGGCGAAATACTGAAAAATAGTGAAGAGCATTTTACGGCTATTGAACACAAACACAACAAAGGATACGGGGCTGCCCTTAAAACCGGAATACTTGCAAGCCAATATGAGGTCATTGCAATTACGGATGCTGATGGCACTTACCCCATTGAATATATACCGAAAATGTTTGAGGAGATTGAAAACTATAACATGATTGTAGGTAAGCGCCCCTTCAGGCAATTGCCTTTTTTTACAAAACCCGCAAAATGGTTTATCACAAAACTGGCCAGTTATTTAGCTGAGTTTAAAATACCTGATATCAATTCCGGCCTTCGTGTTTTCTGGAAAGAGGATGCCCTTAAGTTCTTCCATATTATTCCTTCAGGCTTTTCGTTTACTACAACCATAACATTATCAATGCTCACGAGCGAAATGGAAGTAAAATACTTTCCGATAGAATATATGAAACGTGAGGGTAAAAGTAAAATCCGGCCCATTTACGACACCTTAAATTTTATCCAGTTAATCATACGCACCATTGTATATTTTAATCCTTTAAAAGTTTTTATCCCGGCATCATTGTTTCTTTTTGCACTTGGTATCTTACTTTTCATTGCAAGTTATTTATGGCTGCCGGTAGTACTTAATTCAACGGTAGCCATAATCATGATTACCGGAATACAAGTCCTCGCAATCGGTATTTTGGCCGATTTGATTAATCGTAAAAGCAACAACAACAAGTATATAACACACAGAAAAAACCTTAGCAACCGATATGAACACTAATTTATCACATGTTTATGCTCAAAAAGCCATATCCCAAATCCCAAGACTTTTAGGCAATCTTGACCGGAATTCTTATTCGCCGACTTATGGTTGTTTCCATCGCGATTATTGGTTGGATAAGACATCAGATTTCCCGGATGCAGTGCGGCAATTCGGAGTGCATTCGCTGGCATTGGTGTATAAGCACGATTTCCCGGGCAGCATCTACAAGGGACAACCCAAAATAAGAGACTGGACAATTGCCGGAATGCTCTTCTGGAGCAAAATTCAACATAATGATGGTTCTTTTGATGAGTTTTATCCTTTTGAAAGAGGATGGGTCGGCCCCACAGCGTTTACCATGTTTACTGTCATTGAGGCCTTCCAGCTTCTTAAAGATGAAATCAGTCCCGAAGAATCAAAAACAATCCAGGCTGCGATACGCAAGGCGGCTTATTTTATTGCTGATGGAGAAACAGAGGAAGACCATCTTGCCAACCATCACGCAATGGCCTGCATGTCTGTCTGGAAAGCCTATGAACTTTTGGAAGAGCCTGAGCTAAAAGATGGATACCAACGTTTATGGGAGACTTTTAAGACTTATCATTACGAAGATGAAGGCTGGTCGAGAGAATACGACGGTGTAGATCCCGGATATTTATCTGCAACAGTTTCTTTTTTAGGGAAAATATACCAGACTCACCGCGATCCGGAAATAAGAAAAGTCCTTGAAGAGTCGGTAAATTTCTCAGCGAACTTTGTTTACCCTAACGGATTTTATGCCGGAAGTGCGGGTAGCAGAAATACGCTTCATTTTTATCCGCACGGATATGAAATATTAGGAAAGGAAATTCCACTGGCCAATAGCATCGCCCAAAAGATGTTGAAAGGGCTATCCGAAGACAAGCTTGTATCACCGGAGATTATCTCAGACCGCTATGTATTTTATCGTGTGCCGGAATTCCTTCTGTCCTATCTCGATTATACGGAACCACAGGAAAAACAGGAACCTGTACCTTATGAAAAGGAAGATTTTGCAAAATATTATAACCGCTCCAGGATTTATACTGCGATAAAAGGTGATTATTACATTCTAGCCAACCTGGCAAAAGGGGGTGTTATCAAAGTCTTTAACCGTAAAACAGGTAAACTGCTTGTAAATGATGGTGGAATCATAGGTAGTATTGACAACAATAAAGTGGTTACCTCTCAGTGGGTCGATCCGGAGTATCAATCAGAGGCTAAAGACTATAGCGGCGAAATTAGCGGCCACCTACATATGGTTCCTTCAAACAAACTGTTTACACCATTTAAACTTATTCTGTTCAGAGCAGCTTTGATAGCCATTGGCTGGATACCCGCAATGGCCCACTGGTTAAAAGGGCAAATCAGAAAATCACTGATCCTGGGACAAAGAGGCGTTGATATTAATTTTGAGAGGGCATTCAGAATTGAAGAAGGGAAATTCATAATAGAAGATAAGCTGGAAAATAAAACCGGAAACATGTTTAAAAGGCTCTCTTTTGGAGATGAATTTTTTGTAAGGTACGTTCCTCAAAGCAGATATTTCCAATCACAGGAGCTTGAAATTGAAGGCTATAATGCCACAGAAGATGAGATAAAAAAATTTAATGATCAAAAGTCATTCAGTCTGAAAAGAGAATTTGAGTTAAAATAGATTTTCGAGCAAGAGAATTCATATGGACAGAAAAACATTCCTTATCAGAAACTATTGGGATAAGCTTAAGAAGGTATTAGTGAGCTGGGAAACCTTTCAGTTTTATTGGCGCACTTATGTTTTAAGTAAAACTGAAGATGTGTCTCCGGATTTGTATATTATCTCTTATCCCAAATGTGGCCGTACGTGGTTGCGCATAATGTTACAAAAGTATGCGGAGCTTTCTGGCCATCAACCGCGATTTTTTAATGACAGTGCCTTAGTTGAAATCAGTGACAATTGGGTAGTCAAATTCGAACATGATGTAGGTAATTGGGTGCCTGCACCACCTAAGATGGAAGACGTTGTTTTCAACAAGGAAAAGTATCGGGGAAAGAAGGTTCTATTTCTGATCCGCGATCCACGTGATGTCCTGGTTTCAAGCTGGTACCACCTCAAGTACAGGGAGAACATTTATACAAAAGAACTTTCTGATTTTATCTATGAAGAGCTGATTGGAATTGACAAAGTGATTAAGTTTTTTAATGAGTTTTATAATAATCGTGATATTCCGAATTCTTTTAAGATAATGAGTTATGAGAAGCTTCATGCTGATACGCTTGGTCAACTAAAAGAATTAATTTCCTTTGCCGGCTTTCCTGTTGAAAAAGAAAAGGCTCAACAAGCAGTTGATGCCAGCAAGTTTTCGAACATGTCGAAAATGGAAACCAGCGGCTCTCTGAAAGAGCCCTGGATGAAGCCCGGAGCAAAAAACAAATCCAACTCCAAAAAAATCCGTAAAGGAAAAGTAGGAGGATTTCGCGAAGAACTCGACCAAAAGCATATCGATTACCTAAACAACAAGATTAAGGAAAATTTGCACCCTGACCTTTTGGCCATGATACCTAACGCAGATTTTAGTAAATGATTTATGAAAAGCAGCAAAACGAATAAATGGTTCAAGCACCTGGCTTTTTCGGTTATTGGGTTCGCCCTTTTTGCTGCGTTCATTTATTTTTTAAATGAAGATTCTTTTGATAAACTCAAAAATATCCAATGGCTTCCCGCGTTTGGGGCTTTGCTTTCCACCATCGGAATTACAGGCTCTATAGCCTACCGTTGGGGAACGATCGTGAACACGCTGGAAAAAAGGAAAGCAGCTACCTGGGTACAGTATTACCACTATTTTATTCAGAGCAGAGCATTGGGGTTTATTCTTCCGAAAGATCTAACGGATTTTGGGGTTCGTATCATGTGGTTGAAAAAGAGCCATAAAAGCAAACTGAGTGATGCAAGCATTTCCGTTTTTCTTGACCGGCTTTATGATTTAATGGTCATAATGGTGATTTTGATATCAGTTCTCCCCTACTGGCTTGGGTTATTATCTGGAATCCACACATTTTTTGTTATAGGTGCCCTGCTGGTTCTGTTCGGATTTCTTTTAATATCCAGACAAGGTTTCTTATTAAAAATCATCCGAATCGTTCTGAATTTATTGGTAAAAGTCTTCTCAATTTTTCCTTTTATTAAAAAGAAAATTCCTCAACAAATAGCACTCCCTGATTTTGAAAAAAACATTACAAGAAGTTTATATTTCGCCAGTATTTTAAAAATTGGTTTTACCATGGCCAGGTTTGTCGCTTTTGCCTATGCACTAAATATTGTTGTAGCGCCCGAAATTATTGTACTTGGAACACCTTTAGGGCAGTTAGGATATCTGTTTTCGTTTACGCCGGGAGGCTTAGGTGTTTTTGAAGCCGGTTGGTTTGGTATCCTCAAGCTGGCCAAAGTATCCAGTCAGGCAGCCCTGATCTTTGTAGTAGGCCAAAGGGTTTTGACTGTTATTTTAGTTTTAATCCTTGCTTTTATTAGTCAGGTCATTTTTATTATAAATAAAAAATGAATTTATATATTATTGTATCATTTCACTGTTTTACCTAGTAAACAATATATTTGTCAGATTATAAAAAATTGTGAAACATGAATAAAGCTTTGTCGAAAACCGCTTTCCCTGAAAAATGGATATTTTTAGTCTTGGTGATTCTTAATGCATTACCTGTTTTTCTATATAAGTTTTTCCCCTCAATGGATGGTGCCGTTCACACCTATAATGCTCAAAACATGCTTGAACTACTCGGAAACCCGGATAGCCGATTGCATGAATACATAATATTTAACCCGGAGCTGGTACCCAACTGGGGCGGGCATATTATTCTTTCTTTTTTCAGCCTCATTTTCCCAGCTTATATTGCTGAAAAGCTGATGTTCCTGGTATATTTCATTGGCCTGCCCTACGCTTTTAGATACATGATAACTAAAGGGTTTGATCAACAACCTTATCTTTCTTATTTAATCTTTCCTTTGAGCTATACATTCTTACTTGGTCTGGGTTTTTATAATTTCAGTCTGGCTACAGCTTTACTTTTATTCATTATTGGACTTTGGGAAAGACTTAAATCTTCACTGAGTTGGAGAAGTGCAATTCTGTTTTTTATCCTTATAACGGCGTTGTATTTTACTCATATGTTTATATACAGCGTTTTAGGCCTTGTACTACTTACATCACTTGCATATGAGTTTATCAGAGAATTTCGAAGCCTTGAGTTTAAAAAATATTTATCAAGGATTATTTTCCTACTCGCCACGTTTTCATTATCCCTGTTTCTCTTTCTAAAAAACCTTTTCTTTTCTGGCGATTTTTCTTTAAAAGGCGAATCAAAATACTTATCGACAGAAGAATTGCTTTATGGAATAACCCATGTACGAGGTTCCATTATTTACAGCAAAAATTTAGAAGGAACGGTACTGTTATTTTTCTTTATTATACTGTTGATACTAACATTATACATCACTATTCAACGATATAGGAAGCAACTGTCCCCAAATCGTAAAGGTGCTGATAGTTACATTATTAGCGCAATCATTATACTTATCCTTTACTTTATCATACCCAACAGCCTTCCGGGGAAAGGCGGACATATGTCTTTTCGTTTTATAATTGCCTTTTATCTTATTTGGGTTACGTGGATTTCAGCTCACCGGTTACGGCAATCCCTTGCCTTACCATCAATCATCCTTTCGTTAGTCATCTCTGGCATCCTTCTAAGTTACCACACCAGGGTTATTAAAAACTTAAGCAAATCCGCAGAACAAATCTATGACATATCAGATCATATAGAGCCTGAATCAACTATTTTACCATTTAATTATGCAGGTAACTGGCTGCAGCCTCATTTTTCGGCCTACCTGGGATATAAAAAGCCGGTAATAATAATGGAAAACTACGAACTAAATAACAGGGTGTTTCCCTTGGTTTGGAACCCGGATATGCCAAAGGTCTTGCTTGGTGACAAAGACAATACACAAACATGCACTAACTGGAAAACCAATAACAACAATACAAAAGCCGAGAATGCGGATTATGTGTTTTTTTGGGGGAAACAATCCAATGACTGCAGAAAAGAACTTGAACAAATAACCAAGAATCATTATCAGCTTAAAGCTGAATCAGAACATGGTGTTTTATATAAACGAAACTCAAAATAGCATATGGAATACATTCATATTATAAATTTTTGATAAGGGTATTATAATGAAAAGCCCAGACATAAATCAACCATACATAATAGTTACTTTATTAAGTGAATGATTATCAAATGTGCCAAATCAGAGTTCTATGCAAAGAAACAATTTTATAGCTATGTGTTATTTTAATTTGCAAGTATGAGAAAAGTCCTGTCAATATTGATTCCCGCTTATAATGAAGGGAAAACCATTGAGAAAATACTCAATAGGGTATGTGAAATAGAACTTCTTAATGACATCAAAAAAGAAATAATCATTGTAAATGATGGCTCTACTGATAATACAGTAAAAACAGTAAGGCATCATATCAAAAATCATCCGGGAGAAAACATTTTATTATTTGAGCAGCCTCAAAATATGGGAAAAGGCGCTGCATTGCACCGCGGCATTAAAGAGGCTACCGGTGATTACATCGTCATACAGGATGCTGACCTGGAATACGACCCACGGGAATATAATGATTTGCTGAAACCCTTAGAAGAAGAATTTGCGGATGTGGTATACGGCTCCCGCTTTCAGGGGCAGAACCCGCACCGGATTTTGTTTTTCTGGCACACCATCGGCAACAAATTCCTGACTTTCGTAAGCAACATGTTCACCAACCTCAACCTGACCGACATGGAGACCTGCTACAAAATGTTCCGGGCCGACGCTCTCAAAAGACTCAACCTTCGGGAAAACCGGTTTGGTTTTGAGCCGGAAGTTACTGCAAAAATTGCCCGCATTCCGGGTATCCGTATTTACGAAATAGGCATCTCCTATTACGGAAGGACCTATGAGGAGGGAAAGAAGATTGGTCCGGCTGATGGATTCAGGGCGTTGTATTGTATTTTGAAGTATAATGTTTTTAGAAGATAACGAACAGGAAATATGAAAAAATGGCTTATTGCAAATAGTATTTTAATTGTCGCAAGTGTGTTCATATTAGTTTTTGGTTTTGAGTCGAATAGATGGGCAAAGCAAAAAATAATAGACAGTGATGTTGCAATTTACTATGCTTACCTTCCTGCAGCCTTAATTTACCATGATCTTACATTTGAATTCACCAAAAATATACCTCCAGAATCTAAAAAGAAAATATGGACAATCTATGACCACGAAAAAAACATTCGCGTACTAAAGATGCCAATGGGAGTTGCTATACTACATACACCATTCTTTGCTGTTGGACATGTGGCTGCATTACTTTCAGATTTTAAGGCTGATGGCTATACACCTCCTTATCAGGCAGCAGTTTTCTTTAGTACTTTGTTTTATGTTCTATTAGGATTATTCTTTCTTAGAAAACTGCTGAATCGTCATTTCTCAGAAAAAATTACAAACCTTACCCTCATCATTATAATTTTAGGCACCAACCTCTTCTATTACAGCTCAGTAAACCCTGGCATGTCACATCCATATAGTTTTTTTGCAATAACAGCGTTTCTTTATTTTACTGAACTGTGGTACGAAAAAGCAAATTGGAAAAGATCCTTCATAGTAGGATTGCTATTTGGATTTATAGTATTAATCAGGCCCTCAAATATAATCATTGTTTTTGCCTTTATTTTTTATGGATTGCATAATAAGGCTGCAATGAAAACTAAAATAGATTATTTCAGAAAAAACTATCTGCAGCTAATTTTAATAACCGTTATTTCTCTTATCATTGTAAGTCCTCAGGTTATATATTGGAAACTTATTTCAGGTGATTGGTATTACTATACCTATGGTGATGAAGGTTTCTTTTTTAATGACCCAAAATTTATTAATGGCTTGTTCAGCTTCAGAAAAGGTTGGCTTATTTATACTCCAATAATGACTTTTTCGCTGATTGGGATGTTGTTCTTAAGGCGAAAAAAAGAGTATTTAATTACAATCCCATTAACAACATTATTTGCTTTATATATTATTTTCAGTTGGTGGGCATGGTGGTATGGCGGAGGATTTAGCAGCAGGCCCATGATTGATTATTATGGGCTGCTCGCAATTCCATTAGCACTTTTTATTCATGAAGTATTTTCCGGAAAAAAGATAGTAAAAGCGGTGTTTTTAAGCATCATATTACTTTTAATAAGTCTGAATATTTGGCAATCCTACCAATACAAAAAGGGGATTTTACATTACGATGGAATGACTAAAGAAGCCTATATAAAATTATTTTTTGCCAAACATTATCCAAAAAATTACAATGAAATCATTGACCGGCCTGATTATAAAATGATGAAACAAAATGTCGAAATCTCACAAAGTGATTACGAAAAACAGCTTTCTGGTAAGGACCTTGACTTTTATCGTTTTTGTACTGTTAGTCAAATAGTCAGGAAATCCCTTAGAGGTGAAAAAATTCTTCCGGGAGAGTCCATTTACTCCAAGTTACTAATTATCATTAAAAATAAAGAAAGCTATCCTGAATACTATGATTTAATTGTTGAAAAAGCCAAAAGAAAAATAGAAAACCGAACTAAGCGTAATGACAAAAAAATGTCAAAACTTATCAAAAAAGCAAATCAGGAAAATACAACAATTGAATTACAAGTGAAGAATCATGCTGACTCTATTTTCAATAAGAAATTTGGTGAAAATTAACTACAAAAGCTTTTCAAATTAATTCCATAACCTTTACCTTGAGGTTTGTCTTGTTTATAAATCCATGTATAAGTATTGTGTAATAAAGATTTTAAAACTAATCATTGCAAAAGTTGTCTGTTGTTATTCCGGAATATAAAAAAGAAAACTCAGTTATTTCCACCATACAGAATACGCATGCAATAATAAAAATCCCCATTGTAATATGAATTGATTTTAGTTAATGCCGTCTCCAAACACAAAACCGGCGAAATGTTTGTAATTTACCTTCCCATATATTAAATGAAACGTGAGGACAAAAGTAAAATCCGGCCCATTTATGACACCTTAAATTTTATTCTACTTATTTGACCTCCTCCAATTGAGCATAAACAGCCATGGCCTCATTATACAATTCCGGAGAATATGTATCATCTACTTTTCGGCGGTTGTGATATGCAGAAAACTGAGGCAGGTCTGGATTAATACCAATTTTCTGAAAAATTTGCCTCATTATTTCATTGGGGTGCTTACAATAGTCATCATAGTTGATAAAAAGGGTGTTTTGATGCTTCATTGTTAGGGCGTAGCTGTAATAATTTATCCAGCTT
>JBNJFT010000094.1:0-9241 GCA_051747065.1 Bacteroidota bacterium
CTCATATTTTGGAAGAGCTCAAAAGTGTCAGCTTTCAAAAGCCTCATGGAGCAGATACTTTTGATTTCTATGGACACCCTCAAAATGCCTCACCCTTTCCAAAAACATGCAACAGGTCCCTGATTATTTCACCCTTTATAAGAGCTGAACAGTTAAAGAAAATACCTGTGGGAAACGAAGCTGCTCATTTGATTTCCAGACAGGAAGAACTTGATAAAATTTCTACCGAAAATTTGAAAGCCTATAAATGTTATGTGTTGAAAGATACTGTTATTGATGGTGAAACAATAATAGATGAGAACCTAGTTCATCGTAAGCAGAACAACATTCACGGAAAAGTCTACGTCTGGGAGAATGAAGCTCAAAAAAAACAAACTAATGTTTTCCTGGGATCTGCCAATTGCAGTAATGCTGCATTTTCTCAAAATATTGAAGCAATGGTGCATTTGAAATATTCACATTCTATATGGGAAGATATTCTTCATCCTCTTATAGGCTGTGAGGATTATTATGATACAGCACTCTGCAGCCCATATATACCAAGGGAAGCAGAAGAGGTGGATCCAGAAGTAGAATCAATTAAGAAAATAAAGAGAAGTATAACTCTTGTTATGGATACCGTCATTATAAACCGTGGTAATGATTATACTTACAAGATGACCATTCCCATTAAAGATGAGGTATCCATGACATCCGGGATATCAGCAACAATAGCCCCTCTTACTCAAAAAGACTTGTTAAGAGACTTGAAAGGGAAAGAAATAGTTTTCGAAAATTTAAGTATTGAACATCTTACTACATTTATTATAGTAACGATAAACAGTACAAAGGTGAAAAGTGAGTCTTTTGTAATGAGACTTAAACCTGAAATTGATGAAGATATCATGGCTGCCCGAGAACAGCTCTTAATGAGACAACTTTTCACCTCTATGAAAAAACTTTTGTCTTATATTGCCTATCTTTTAGATGTAGAAACATTTGATTCACCGGAATTTTCTTCAGCTTCCATTGGTAGTAATAATGGGGCTTCCGGTAATTCATTGCATTACGAAATACTTCCCCTCTATGAGAAATTATTGGTAATGGCTGCTAATAATCCCATACAGCTAAAAAAAATTGATATAGCGTTGGCAACATTGAAAGAGAGTAGTGAACTTGATGGTGACGAGTTTCAGGAACTTATAACTTTCTGGGAACCTTTCAGAAATTTTATTCCGGATACAAAAACATGAAACTAAAAGATTTTCAAAAGGCCACAGTAAAACATGTGATAGAAAAACTTAATGAAAATAATCGATTCCTGGTTGCCGATGAAGTAGGATTGGGAAAAACCATTGTTGCCAGAGGGGTTATTGAAGAACTATATGAGCAGCATAAAAGCAAAAAAAAAGCATTCCATGTAATTTATATATGTTCAAATCAAGTACTAGCTCAACAAAATATCAGAAAGCTGAACATTAATGGTTCTGATTTGCATGATGCCTACAGTCGTCTGTTTTTAATGGTAAAGAAAAAAGAGAGCAATGGGCAAAGTGATTTTATTATTAGTACCTTAACACCTAATACATCCTTTAGAATGAAAAAATCCAAAGGCACAGCTGAAGAAAGAGCCATTCTCTACAAAATACTAAGGGGAAATGTATACAAGTCAGATGACAAGAAAGTCTTTGAGCCGATTAAAAAACTACTCCAAGGTGATTGTGAAGATAGCTGGAGTAATTGGTGGACAAATGGTTATATCAAAAAAACAGAGCTAAAAAATGGTGTCGAACAGAAAATCATTGAAGAATTCAAACAACGAGATTTACTGACTGATATAAAACAATATTTCAATGGAGATAGCTCTGAGAGAGCTGTAGACTTGATAATGAAGATGCGAAGTGCTGTAACATCGGTAGTGATTGATCACTATCTGGATGCAGATTTATTCATTCTGGACGAGTTTCAGCGTTTTAATGATCTCATCAAGTTTAATGAAGACGACGAAGAGCAGTCAGAAATTAAAGAAACAGCTGAGAAGATTTTTAAGGGAGGTAAAAAAATACTTTTGCTATCAGCCACTCCCTTTAAACAGTACACAACCCAATGGGAAATAGAAAATGATGAGGATCATTTTACTGCGTTTAATGAAGTTTTGTCTTTTTTAGTTAACAATAGTGATGATAACTATCTTGATAAAATATCAGAAAAGAGAAAGCAGTATTTTTCCTCCATCCAGGGCATCAAATGGGACAACCCTGACTCAATACATGATGGGATGCTTAAAGAATCCAGAAATTCTTTAGCTTCCCTCTATATGGAAGGTATCTCAAGGACAGAAAGAGCTATTGTAGAAGAAATCCCTCTTGTTTCAGATAAATCGATAAAAAAATTATACCCAAAGAGTGAGGGGTTGAAAATAATTGTAAGTTCTTTAAAATTCCTGAATGAAAATATTACCCATAAACGCTATAACCATCAGCTGGTAGAATTTAGTAAATCAACGCCATTTCCTTTTTCATTTTTATCAGGGTATAAACTGTATGATGAGATTTCTCAGTCAACTCTTATTAAAAATAAGCAATATTTGAACAATTGCGTTTCTTATCATAACTGGAATAACTACAAATTAAATCCGGCTGAATATAGCTCTAAAATAGGGTCATTAATACAGTCACACACAGAAAATCATGGTGAATTATTACTCTGGATTCCTCCATCAATGTCATATTATGATTCACCTGAGCCGTTCAAACAGACCAAGGGATTTAGCAAAACCCTTATATTTTCACAATGGACTATGGTTCCCCGGGCAATTTCTTCTCTCATATCCTATGAAATGGAAAAAAGAATTAGCATAGAGTCGGATGAGAAGCCAAGCTATTTTATTAAAACAAATGAACGAAGAAAACCTACCCCAATTCTTGTCTTCCGTAGTGATGAAAACAGTGATGTTTCTTCAAATAGTATATTACTCTATCCATCTTCATTTATAGCGGAAAACCTTGATTTTTCTAAGGGTGAAAACCAAACGATAGAGGAAGTAATAGCAAAACAGAATGAAAAAATTAAGAAGGCACTCAAATTTAAAGGGACATCGCAGGCAACATCTGATAAATATTGGAATTGGCTCTCTATGTTTCTTCTGGATATTAAGAACGGTCATTCACAAGAAGTAGATACCTGGCTCAACTTTTATCAGAATATAGGAAACGATGCAGATACTGCGGATGATGAAAATAAGAGAGAGAATAAGGGCCTAAAAAACTTCGTTAAAATAATCAGAGATAGAATTGACAGCATAGATAAAGAATCACTATATAATATGCCTGAAAATATTCATGAAGTTTTATCCTATATCTCTATTGCTTCTCCAGCGATATGTTCTTATCGATCCTTATTAAAAACTTATCCAAAAATCGGAAAAAAAGACCTCTTATGGTATGCCTCAACTATGGCGGCCGGATTCAGAACTCTTTTTAATAAACCGGAATCGATTCAAATTATTCAAAAAGTGATTCCAGGTAATGATCCATATTGGTTTAAATGTCTGCAATATTCTGCAATGAATAACATTCAATCGATGATAGATGAATATATCTACTTGCTATGGGAAAATTTAAGCGATTTGAAAAAAGTTGTTGAAATATTTGAATCTACTATAACGACAAGAAACAGTTCCCTTGAAATGGATTTTGCATATGAAGGAAAAGAGATCAGACATGAAAATGTGCGATGTCATTATGCTGCCCCTTATGGAACTCAAAGAGTAAACACTGAGACAGGGGAAAAGCGAATGATTGGAATAAGAGAAGTCTTCAACTCTCCTTTTCGTCCTTTTGTTCTAACAACAACCTCAATAGGACAGGAAGGTTTGGATTTTCACTGGTATTGCAGGAACATCTATCATTGGAATCTACCGCATAATCCTATTGACCTCGAACAGCGAGAAGGCCGAATTAACAGATATAAGTCTCATGTTATCAGATTAAACCGTGCGAAAGGCTTTATGCCCGATTATTCAACTGATAACTCTCTTAATATTTGGTCTAAGGTCTTTGAAGACCATGAATCCATGGAAGAGGCAAATAACAAATCATACTGCGACCTAGTTCCTTATTGGCATTTAAACTGTGAAAATGAAGAATCGTATAAAATTGAACGGACTGTTCCTATTTATGCTTTTAGCAGAGATGAGGAAAAGTACCATATAATTCTAAAAGTACTTTCTTTATACCGCATGACCTTTGGCCAACCAAATCAGGAACAAATAATGAATAGTTTCTTAAAGGATACTGAGGGAATAGATTATAAGGATATAAAGAAAATAGCGAGGAATATCTGTATTAACCTTGCACCTGTTTTGAGGAGTAAAAATGCCTAATTATATTTCAGAAGATGATATTGAAAGAGATACAGTTAAGCTTCTACACGAAGAATATGGATACGGAAAGATTAACTGTTATACAGCGGATCTTGAAAATCTAAATGATAAATCAAACCGTTCATCCAAACAGGAAGTAATCTTCGCTGACATTCTTAAAAAAAAGGCTGTGCAGATAAATCCATCTATTCCTGAAAACATAATTGAGCAGGCTATTGAATTGTTTGCCGCAAGACGTTCTGCCATGTCTCCCATACTTGCCAATAAAGAAGTCTATGGTCTTATTCATGACGGTATTCCGGTTCAGTTTGAAGGTGAAGATGGTAAAACCGAACATGAAACAGTTAAAATAATCGATTTTTACAAACCGGATAGCAATGATTTTCTTGCTGTTACCCAACTCTGGATTAAGGGAGAACGCTATCCTAGACGCCCGGATATTCTGATTTATATCAATGGAATCCCTCTTGTTTTCATAGAATTGAAAAACTCCAATGTAAAAATTCAAAATGCCTATGATGACAATCTGACAAATTACAAACATGATATTCCTCTTTTATTCAACTACAATGCCTTTTGTGTCTTGTCCAATGCTCTTGAAACCAGAGTGGGAAGTTTTACCGCTGGATATGAACACTTCTTCAGCTGGCTCCGACCTGATGATGAAGCGGAAAAAGTAGATCGATCATCTATATCAGAAGATGGTACCAGCCTGGAACGATTGCTTCATGGACTTTTCCCCAAAGAGCGGTTACTGGATTACATAGAAAACTTTATTCTCTATTACAAAGACAGTACAAAAATTGTAGCTCAGAACCATCAGTTCCTCGGTGTAAATAAAGCAATAGAATCATTTAAAAAAAGAAAAGAGAAAAAAGGGAAACTGGGAGTTTTCTGGCATACTCAAGGTTCAGGTAAAAGCTTTTCCATGATCTTCCTTGCCAGAAAGGTTTTTCATAAATTTACAGGAAATTATACCTTTGCCATCATTACCGACCGTGACGACCTCGATGGTCAGATATACCGAAACTTTCTCGATACAAATACCGTAAGCAAAAGCGAAGCTGCCAGGCCAAAAAACTCCGCCCAGATGAGAGATTATTTCGGTAGAAATATGCGACTTGTGTTTACCCTTATTCAAAAATTCCGTTATGACAAAGGCAAGGAATACCCCGAACTATCAACGCGGAATGACATTATAGTCATTGTTGATGAAGCTCACCGTACACAATATGCATCACTTGCAGAAAACATGAGAAAAGGTCTTCCCAATGCCCAGTATTTTGCATTTACTGGTACACCGATTCTCGGTAAGGGCGATCAACTCTATCAGGGTAAAACCTATGACTGGTTTGGTGGTTATATCAGTCAGTATAACTTTGCCCAGTCAATCGATGATGGGGCAACGGTTCCTCTTTTCTATCAAAAACGTGTACCGGAAGTTTTAATCCAAAATGACAACCTGAGTGCAGAGTTTTATGAAATTCTTGAAGATGAAAACCTTGATGAAAAGGCCATGGAAAAGCTTGAAAAAGAGTATTCCAAGGAAATTCAGGTTATCAAACGCGATGACAGGCTTGATACCATAGCTGAAGATATCGTAAAACATTTTCCAACCAGAGGGTATCTCGGAAAAGGAATGGTCATCTCGGTAGACAAATTCACATCAGTGAAAATGTATGACAAAGTGCAGCATTATTGGAAAGAGGAGGTTAAAAACCTTGTCGGTAAAATTCGAAGAACATCATCTGAAACACAAAAACACAAGTTGCAAACAAAGCTGAATTTCATGCGATCAGTTGAAATGGCTGTCGTTATCAGTGAAGATGCTGGGGAAGAAGAAAAGTTTCAAAAACAGGGATTAGATATAAAACCTCACCGAAAAAGGATCAATGAAATAGATGCCAACGGACATGATATTGAATACCGATTCAAAGACCCGGAAGATAAACTGCAATTAGTCTTTATTTGTGCCATGTGGCTGACAGGATTTGATGCTCCTACTGTTTCAACCTTGTACATTGATAAACCCATGAAAGATCATACCCTGATGCAGACCATTGCCCGTGCCAACCGTGTATCGTCTTTTACAATAAATGGCGTATCAAAGAGGAACGGAGAAATTGTTGACTATTATAATGTCTTCCGTAATATGAAAAAAGCACTATCCGATTATGCCCTTGGTGATGAAGATGAGAATGAGACACCAGTGCACGATAAGTCTGAACTATTTGATCTTCTTGATGATGCTTTGGATCAGACAAAGAGCTATTGTGAAGGTCTTGATATTATTCTGCAGGAAGCATTAAGCGCAGAAACAACATTTAACAAGGTCCATCTGTTTAAAACCTGGGCTGATAAACTTTTGGAAAAGGATGATTACTGGAAGGAATACAAGGTTTATGAGAATACAGTTTCTTCCCTTTATGAAGCCTGTAAACCGGAAATCCTGGAAGGTCAGTTCAGACCAATGATAGCCGTTATACAATATCTGCGTGGTGTAGTTGAAAGCATCATCAGTCAAGCAGATATTAATGAAATAAAACAGAAGATCGATGACTTGCTGGATCAGAGTATCGTTACTTCAGACGGTGCCATAATGGTGGCTGAATCTAAACCAGAATATAAGATAGTCAAAAAGGGAAAGACTCTTGATCTTAGCAAAATAGATTTTGATAAATTAAAGGGTGAATTCAAACAAAGAGAATTCAAAAATATTGAGATCGCCAACTTGCGTGATTTTATCGAACAGAAACTGGAGCAAATGCTGAATGAAAACAGTACTCGTACAGATTTCGCTGAAAAACTCCAACAAATAATTGATAAATATAACTCCGGCGGAATGACAACAGAAAACTACTTCGATGATCTTGTAAAATACGCTGAAGATATGAAATCAGAAGATGAAAGACATGTTCGTGAAGGCTTAAGTAAAGATGAACTTGAATTGTTTGATGTCTTGAAAAATGAAAAAATGACCAAAGCTGAAGAAGTCAAAGTCAAAAATGCAGCGAAACATCTTTTAAAACGTTTAGTTGAAGAACAGCCTAAAGTTCTTATTCAGGATTGGTTTAAAGATTCACAAAGTCAGATCAAAGTGAAGAGTGCTATTGAAGAAGTACTCGATATTGATTTACCTGAAACCTACGACAAGGAATTGTTCCAAAATAAAAGTCAGAAATTGTATGATTTAGTATATGAATATGCATCAAGTGGAATGAAATGGGCATCGTAATGTGGAAGAACCGCCTCCGCAAGTCCTGTGCTCAGTCGAGGGCGCGGAAGATACTGGTAAACAGCGGGCCGTATAACAATCGCATGAACCAGATTTTCCTATGGTATAAATCCTGCTATTCTGCTTCGCAGGCAGGATTTCCGTCATGTACGGAAAACAGGTTATGCGGTCGTTAGGGGTAAAACAAGGAAGTTATATGTTTGATAAGGACCTTTCTTTTAAAAGCGCAAGAGAGCTTGTTGACAGCTTTCTCGACGAGAATATCTTTGCTCCGAAGAGCCTTTTCGATGTTAGCGATCGACTCATAAGTGGCTACCTGTTCAGAGGTCAAGCGAGGAAGGATTGGTCTCTCATCCCCTCTGCTCATCGTACCCCTGAAGCACTGAAAAACTATACGCCACAACCACCAAGTCCAGAAGCCTTCAAATCGGGCAGCAGAAAGGAGTATCTGGCACTACACCTTCATGCGGAACTAAGGGCTGTCCAGCTCTTTTTGGAATCAGCCGATAAAGTTGGGATAAAAACTCCTCTGGATTACAACTCGTTGTCTATGCACCAGGAACTATTAGACGATTTGATCTCAGAAAAGAAGATTGATCCCAATTCCGAATTTCCTGAACCACAATTTCTTCCAAGTATGGCGCTGGCGCAACATTATGGGGTTCCTACTCGCCTCTTGGATTGGACTGAATCTCCATTAATAGCAGCGTATTTCGCTGCCGAAAAAGCATCAGCGCTCGCAGGCGCTGAGCGAGAAGAATCAGATTTCTCTGTTGTATGTTTAGGGACACAGCTTCTAAAAAACGTAAGTAGTATCAAGTATGTATCGGCTCCACGTGCTAGCAATCCGTTCCTGAGAGCACAACGAGGTGCGTTCACATATATAAAGAATGCCAATCAATTTTTTATTGAAAATGGCAGGTGGCCTAGCATTGAGGATGCTGTAGCTAATGAGCGAGATCCTCGGACACACTACTTTCGCACTCCCTTGCTGCGGTTCTCGTTGCCAGCTTCTGAGGCAGACAATCTTCTTCGATTGCTTTACCGACTTGATGTCTCAAAACTTACGGTCATGCCATCGTTTGAAAGTTCAGCGGAACATCTCGCCTATAAAAGAGCACTGTGGCCGAGAAAAAAAGGGTCAAGCAAAAAACAATGATTTTGGGTGAGAATGGACCCAAATTTTCCCGTCGGAACCCAAAATTATTGTTTTTTGCGTTGTCGAGTTACGCGCAATTTTTATCTCTTTTTTTTTCATAACTTTTTTGAAACTACCGTTTTTCTTTTGTTCGCAAACTAAAGATTATTACAATTAGTGAGGTACTTTCAAAATTTTTAAGAAATCGGCAGGTTATCAAAGAGCCTGTTCTTTATATGAGTATCAAATCTCCTCTTGACTCTTTTAAAGCAATATGAGTCAAGAGGAGACCCTGTTTTTAGATAAACTTTGTCAAAAAACATTCTCCTACTTTATTATATGATGGTATGATATTTTCTTTTATATTTTACAGAGATGCCTACAGAATAAACCATTCCCATTTCTACACTCAGCAGAAAACCATTTTTCACAAAAACAAATCTATTTAACCAAATTTCATAGACAATAATCATTTTTCATGCCAGAATAATTGCAACAATTAAAA
>JBNJFT010000095.1:0-1743 GCA_051747065.1 Bacteroidota bacterium
CCCGGCTTCTTCAATGAAGCAAATCAGATGGTAGATGACGTTCCGGTGGAAAAATGGAAAACCTATTTCCGTTGGAATTTGCTGAATAGTTCTGCCAATTACCTAACAGAAGATTTTGTTCAGGCACATTTTGATTTTTACGGAAAAGAAATGCAAGGGAAAGAAGAAATGCAGGAGCGTTGGCGAAGAATACTTGATGTAACAAATCGAATGTTAGGTGACGCTGTAGGAAAGAAATTTGTTGAGAAGCATTTTCCGCCGGAAGCCAAAGAACGTATGGTAAAATTAGTAGAAAACTTGAGAGATGGGTTTTCTAAGCGAATTGATAACCTTGAGTGGATGACTGAAGAGACAAAAGAAAAAGCTCACGAAAAGCTGGCCACGATTAATAAAAAGATAGGATATCCGGACAAATGGAGGGACTTTAGTGATTTAGAAATAGGCAAAGACTCATATTTTCAAAATGTGATGGCCGGACGCAAATTCCAGAAGCAATATCAGCTGGATAAAATAGGAAAACCAGTTGACGAGGACGAATGGTTTTTCCCTCCCCAAACAGTTAATGCTTATTATTCTCCTTCAATGAATGAAATATGTTTTCCTGCGGGCATTCTCCAGCCTCCGTTTTTCTACCTTGAGGGCGATGACGCCGTGAATTATGGCGCAATTGGAGCGGTAATAGGACATGAAATGACACATGGATTTGATGATAAAGGAAGGCAATACGATAAAGACGGAAACCTGAATGACTGGTGGACAAAAGAAGACAGTAAAAACTTTGAAGACCGGTCTCAGGTTCTTGTAAAACAATATGATGAAAAGACTGTCCTTGATACAGTAAAGGCAGATGGGGAACTTACATTAGGCGAGAATATTGCAGACTTAGGAGGCCTTAGTATTGCTTACACTGCATTTCAAATGGCTACAGAAGACAAGGAACTTCCTGAGAAAATTGATGGTTATACTCCTAAACAGAGATTTTTCCTTGCCTGGGGACGTGTTTGGGCACAAAACATCAGAGATAAAGAAATTCTGAGAAGAACGAAAGAGGATGTTCACAGTCTTGGAATTCATAGAGTGAACGGGCCAATTGCTAATATTGATGTGTGGTACGAAGCTTTTAATATAACTGAAGATGATAAACTGTACTTGCCGGATGAAAAACGAGCAAAAATTTGGTAAGAACAAATGACTATTCTAAAAAACATCCTTAATTATTTGTTAAGGATGTTTTTTTGTAATTTACATTTTTAATCAAAAAAACTTTTTAACATGAAACGAATTATATCAACATCGAAAGCACCGGCTGCTATAGGCCCTTATAGCCAGGCAGTGGAAGTTGGAAATACTCTTTACATTTCAGGACAATTGCCTTTAGATCCTGAATCTATGGAAATGCCAGATGATCTAAAAGAACAGGCTGAATTAGTGATGCAGAATATTGGAGCAATTTTAGAGGAAGCAGGTTACTCTTATAGTGATGTAATTAAATCGACAATTTTCCTGTCAGATATCAAGAATTTTCTGGCAATGAATGAGGTGTATGGGAAATATTATACTGAAGATCCTCCGGCACGGTCGGCCTATGAAGTGGCCAATTTGCCGAAAGGAGCAAAAATAGAGATTGAAACAATCGCTGTTAAAGGATAGAAATAAAGTCATAGGCAGATTCAGAAGTAGATGCAACTATTAAAACGACCATCAGTTTGCTAATGAGAAAGCAGTAGACAGTCGGCAGAAGGC
>JBNJFT010000095.1:1843-9221 GCA_051747065.1 Bacteroidota bacterium
TAAGTATTGTTAGATCGGTTCATATTCACCTTTTCCTACACCACATACGGGACATTTCCAGTCATTCGGAACATCTTCGAATGGTGTACCCGGTTTGATATTTCCTTTTTTATCCCCTTCTCTGGGATCGTAAACATGGCCACATACTCTGCATTTGTACTTTTTCATAATAGGTTGATTTTAGGATTAATAAGTGTTATTTATGTTTTTTGACTTTGCGGACTTTGTCGATAACTGTTCCATCAACCCATTTTATTGCTGCAATTATCTCATCCTCAAATTCGGGTTTTTCAGGCTTACCACATATTTTTTCTGCTTCTTCTTTTAATTCTTCAATTGTTTTTATGGGAAGACCGGAGTTTTTTGTCTGTTCAATCAGGTCTGTTCGATTTGGATTAATTGCAATACCTCTTTCAGTGATAATTACATCAATCAATTCTCCGGGGCCGCAGATGGTGGTAACTTCATCGGTAATAACCGGTATTCTGTCCCTGAATAATGGTACAGGCAGAATGACAGTTTTTGAGAACAGACAGTTTTGCCAGCCTCCGAGCCCATGAAGCAGATAGCCGTCAGAATGGGTTACAACATTCGCATTGAAATTGACATCGATTTCTGTGGCTCCCAAAACAACAACATCAACCATTCCGGCAAAATTTCCCTTACCATGGTAATTGTAGCTTGTAAATGGGCTGGTCCAGACATGGTTTGGGTTATCCCTCATAGACCTCACTCCTTCAAGGTCAAAGGTTTGCCCATCGAGGATATAATCTACCAATCCATCCTCCAGCATTTTGACAAGGTACTTGTTACTTCCACCACGGGCAAACCGGGCTTTTATATTCTTTTCTTTCATCTTCTTTGCAAAGAATTCTCCTGCAGCAAGTGAAGTTCCGCCGGCTCCGGATTGGAATGAAAAGCCGTCTCGTAAAATACCTGCTTCATCGCAGAATTCTGCTGTTAATTCAGCTAAAAGCAGCCGATCCGGGCTCTTGGTTATTCGTGTGGTGCCTGAAATAATCTTTTCAGGAATTCCTAATTTATCGAGCTCAACTGTGAAATCAACATTATTCCCCTGAATTTGCCAGGGTATGCATGGAAATTCTGTCATATTATCTGTGGCCACGATCACTTTATCTGCATATTCTGAATCTGCAAGCGCAAAGCCTAATAATCCGGTTGCAGAGGGGCCGTATAAACCGTTTGCATTTCCAAACGGGTCTGCACATCCTGCGCCAATCACTGCAATATCAATATGTACTTCACCATCTTGTACGGCTTGGTATCTTCCTCCGTGAGAACGCAATATTCCGGTTCCTTTCATTTTGCCTTCGGTTGTAAATTTACCCAGGGGGCCATTCATACTTCCTTCGATATGATGGATTGTTCCGTCTTCCAGGTATTGAATGAGGTGTTCGTGGCAAGGAAAAGAGGCGGAGGGAAACCACCTGAGATTTTTGACACCTAATTCTTTGGCTGCGTCGAATACCATATTTGCAATCAGATCACCATTTCGAAAGTGGTGATGAGTAGATATTGTCATTCCGTCTTTAATTCCCGCCTTTTTTAATGATTCTTTTAAATTTTTCACCCTCTTGTCTCCATTAGATGGAAATTCTGCGCAAGTACGTATTTTGGGGCTGCGTTTTGTTCCTTCTGGTTTGTGTTTTCCAACTCCTTTAAAAGGAATTACTTCTTCACCGTTTATTTCCTGGGGTACATATCTGCCTGCGGCGTTTTGAACAAGGTTTTTTGATGGTTGTCCCATATATAGTTTTTTTATTTTGTTAAATATCTTTTTTTAAACGTTATTTCTGAGTTTTTGTAAATATAAAAATAATTGAAATTATAAGCAATTGAGCCTCTTTGAAAGTATCAACAGAGGAAGTATAAAGCCTCTAACCATACAGATCTTTATTCTTCTGTAAATTCTTCTCTCCAGTTTTCCGGGATGAGTCCTAAGTAAATTGCCAGGTCAATGTTCTTTTGAGCCCGTTTTACCACCGGTGGGTCAATCATTTTTGAGCCCAGAGAAACAACGCCCAGCCCTTTTTCTTCCGCTTCATAATAGGCGTTCACAATTTTCTTGGCTTTTTCAATCTCTTCATTATCCGGCGCAAAGCTTTCATGTATTACTTTAATTTGTCTTGGGTGAATACATCCCATGCCTTCGAACCCAAGAGATTTGCTTTCTTTCACGGTTTCTCTCAAACCTTCTTCGTCTCCTACATCGGAAAAGACGGAATCAATTGCCTGGATACGTGCTGCTTTGCAAGCGTTTACAATTCGGCTTCTTGCATAGAACGATTCTTTTGCATCGGTAGTTCGTTTTGCGCCGATGTCAGCGGTGTAGTCTTCCAGTCCAATTGCCAGTGCAACTACTTCAGGTGCTGCGGAAGCAATTTCGTAAGATTTTTCAACTCCCAACGCACTTTCGATGATGGGCATCAGATATATCTCATTCTCGATTTTTTGATTTGCCCTGATCTTATCAATTTCTTCTTTCACAGCATGAATGTGGTCAGCACTTTCGCATTTAGGAACCAGAATCAGATGGAGGTTGTGAGGAACAATGTATTTAAGGTCTTCTAAACCTTTCGGGAATTGATTAATTCTTACCATTCGCTCTGCTCCGTAGAAGTTAAAACCCCTTAATGCATTACGAACCATATACCGCGCTTCGTGTTTTCTGTCCGGAGCTACTGAATCTTCTAAATCGAGAATAACGCCGTTTGGGTTATGAATTCCTGCGTTCAGCATCATTTTAGGAGCATTCCCGGGTAAATATAATCTTGAAAACCTGAATTGTTCTTTTTTGGAGCCATATTTGTTTTCTTCCAGTAATGGTAAAAGATATTCTTTTTCAGTATCCACCAGTTTTTTGACGGCAGCTTCTATTCGAGCCGCTAAAACCGGTGTAATAGCCCCCGTGTCAACAATTTCTAAGTATGCATTACCTATCTCGAAAAAATCCAGAATATCTTCTGCCAGTTCTTTGATGGATTGGCCATACATAGCATCAACCTTACTTTGGATATTGATTTCTTTTCCTCCGGAATCTTTAATTTCGAGCGTAACAAAACAGTCCGAACGGATTTTTTCCCCTTTATTTCCGGTGTAAGCAATTTTTTTACTCATATTTAAACGGTTTTATGATGGTTATTTCTATATTATTTTCAATTACTCTGAAATACTTTCGAAATATAAATTATTGAAATGGAAATCATTAATTGGCAGGTCAATTTTAAAACCTTCTACTTTCCCCTTTGAATTGAAATCAAATGTAATAAGGCCGAAAGGAAGAAAAGGATCTTTAAAATCAACTCTGAAGGTGTCATGGTGCCAATGTTTCATTTTGCTTGTGAATACTTCATCTGCAGGCTCTAATGTTAGTTTCAGCTTATTATCTGTCATCTCAATTGAAGCTTCTCCATACATTTTATCTTTATAGGTGCCTGTGTATTTTTCAAGTTCCAAAGAAGGGGAGGTGCCATCAACTTTATCCTCTAATCGTTGTTTTTTCTCTTTCTCTTTTCTTTTTTGATAGGAAGATTTGCTCTGCTTGTATTCTTTAATCCAGTCTTTTTCTTCTTCGGGCTGAATAAAATGATCCAGAATTTGGTAGAGCAGGGCGCGGTGCACGAAAACTTCGAATCCATTGTTGAGAACTATAATTCCAAGGTTTTCTTCCGGAATGATGGTAGTTTTGCTTATATAACCCGGCATGCCGCCGTTGTGTTCAATAATCTTTTTTCCGTGATAATCAAACAGTTGCCACCCAAGGCCATAAGCTCTGAAATGAGTTTTGTTGTTATTGTTAGAAACGGATAAATTTGTTCTTGGTGTGAAACAATCCTGTAAAACATTTTGGTTGATGATGGTGTCTCCTTCAAATACACCGCCGTTTAGCAACATTCTTGTCCAATGGCTTAACTCTGTTATATTCGACATAATTGAGGCCGCAGGTTTGGTGCCTTCGAAATCATAAAGTTCAACCTGTTTTTCGTTTAGATGAGGGTAAGCCAGTTCATCATTTTCGGTTAGTTCATCGTTTGAGGGCTTTGTGGAATGCATTTGTAAAGGGTCGAAGATCTTTTTGCTGACAAATTCGCTCCATGTTATTCCTGAAACGCGCTCAATAATTTCTCCGGCAATCATAAACATATTGTTCTGGTATCCAAATTCTGCCCGAAAATCATTTTCGATAGGAAGATGTTCCATCCTTTGGATAATTTCTTGGTTAGAATAATTTGTGTGATACCATAATAAATCACCTGTAAAAGTAGTTAAGCCGCTTCGGTGAGATAAAATATCAGCTATAGTTAATTTACTTGTAATGTACGGATTCTTTAGTTTTAGCTCGGGGATATAATCAGTAACCTTGTCGTCCCAGTTAATTTTACCTTGCTGAACCAGCAATCCTATAGCTGCCGAGGTAAAAGGTTTTGTACAGGAAGCGATGTTGAACAATGATTCATTAGTTACAGGTTTGCCTGTTTCTGAACTTCGTTTTCCGAAAGATTTTTTGATTATGGCCGTATCATCTTTGATAATGGCAACGGAAAGCCCGGTCGGCTCAAATGTTTTGTATGCGTTTTCAACTATTTTATTTAATTCTGAGACATCATAAGCTTTATTCTGCCCTTCTGAAGGAAAAATAAAGAGAAGATTCAACAAAAAGAATGAAATTAATATTCTTACTTTCATAGTTTTAAATAATTAAGTGCAAATTTATCATCCATAAAATTAAGAAAAACCCTCTATTATACAAAATGCTTGAAATTAAAAGGTTGATATAATATTGATCGCTTCTCTTTGTTCGCAATTATATTTTTCGTAAATTTTAATAGAATTTGACAACGCTTATGGATGTAAACCAGGTACAAAATTTTTTGAATAACGGAAGCACAGAACTCATTGATCTGCAGGGTATTGAATTGCAGCCTATGAAGCAATTTAAAACGGAGCAGTTACAGCAATTTGTGATTTATTCAGAAAGGCTTAAAGGAATTTTGGAATATTTGGAAAGAATGAAAATTTCTCCGAAAGTTCCACTCTTAATTACCGGTGATACTGGTTCAGGGAAAGAACTGATAGCGCAGTTTATGCATTATGAAGTAGATGAAGCCAAAGGGGAGTATATAGCAGTGAATTGTTCCAATATGAGTAAAGAATTGTTTGAGGCTGAACTTTTTGGTTATGAAAAAGGAGCATTTACGGGGGCAGATCAGAAAGGCAAACCGGGCTATATTCAACAAGCTGCAAATGGTACTTTATTTCTGGATGAAATTTCGGAGATTGATTTAGATATACAGTCGAAACTTCTAAGAGTTTTAGAAACAGGAGAGTACTTTAAATTAGGGGGGAGAAATAAGCAAAAAACGCAATGCAGATTGATTTTTGCAACGAACAAGAAATTGATTGACCTGGTGGAGAAAGGAGAATTCCGTGAAGATTTGTATTATCGTTTAAATATTGTAAGTGCCGAAGTTCCACCGCTTAAGCAAAGAAGAGAAGAGATAATTCCTATGGTGCTTTTTTTTATCAGACAAATGAATCAGGAGTGGAATAAGAAAGTCAGGTATATTGAGCCCCAAGTGTTAAAATTACTTTATGCTTACAAATGGCCCGGGAATATCAGGGAGCTAAAAAATTTTATTACCCAGATTATGATATTTATTGATGGAGACACAATCAAATTTGAGCACTTGCGAATAAAAGATGAGCTTGATCGATATACTACCCAAACAAAGAGTCCGTTTGTTCAAAAAAAGATAGAAAGTGAGGATGATTTGATTGATCTATTACTGCAAAAACCTTTTAATCTTGAACAGTTTATTATGAAAGTGATAAAACAGACACTGGAAAAGTTCAGGGGAAATAAGGCAAAAACAGCGCGGTTTTTAGGTTTAAAGAGGGAACAGTTATACAATCGTTATAAAGTAGATTGACAGGGAAATTTTGTTCTAAACTTCTTTAACCTGAATTAAATCGGGTTAAGTATTGAAGCCGCAACTAATTATACAAGTTTTTTTATCTGCCGGATGGAAACTAATTTCAGGATTATTTGTTGAATAATAGTAAAAATTATACAATCATGGAAAAATTAAAACTTCACAATGTCACACCGGAAGCCACACGAATCGGAATAGGAACCTGGGCAATTGGAGGCTGGATGTGGGGAGGAACTGATGAAAAGGAATCTGTTAAAACGATACGCAGCGCTGTAGATAAAGGATTGAATCTTATTGATACTGCTCCTGTCTATGGTTTTGGAACTTCGGAGAAAATCGTGGGTAAAGCTATAAAGGAACACGGAAAAAGAGAAGAGATCGTTTTAGTCACAAAAGTAGGATTAGACTGGAATGATAAAGGGCCTTTCAGGAATTCCTCCAAAGAACGCATTGAAAAAGAGATAGAAGATTCACTGAAACGGCTTGATACTGACTACATTGATGTGTATATGATACACTGGCCGGATCATTCTGTTCCTTTTGAAGAAACAGCCGAAACAATGCAGAAATTGGTAGATGATGGAAAAATTAAATCCATTGCCGTTAGTAATTATAGCCCCGGGCAGATGGATCAATTTCGAAAAGTAGCACCAATACATGTGTGCGAGCCACCTTACAATATTTTTGAACGTGAAATTGAGCAGGATGTACTTCCCTATTGCCAGGAAAATGATATCAAAACACTAGCTTACGGTGCTTTGTGCAGAGGTTTACTTTCCGGGAAAATGAGTGCGGATAGAAACTTCGACGGAGATGACCTGCGTAAAATGGATCCTAAATTCAAGGGAGAGCGTTTTCATCAATATCTGGATGCTGCACAGAAGTTAGATCAGTTTGCCAGAGATAATTATGGTAAAAATGTTAAAGATTTGGCCGTTCGCTGGATATTAGATAAAGGAGCAAGCATTGCCCTGTGGGGGCTTAGAAAACCTTCTCAACTTGAGGGGATTGAAGATGTTTTTGACTGGAAGCTTGAACAGGATGCAATGAATGAGATTGACAAAATTATTGAGAAGACAATAAAAGACCCTGTTGGACCTGAATTTATGGCGCCACCAAAGTAAGCAAATATTAACTTATTTAAATAGTAACCGCAGTGATCCTGCGGTTACTTTTGTTTCTATTTTTTTCTATTTTTTTTGTATTTTTAGGTAATTAGATATTTTCAATTATATTAGAAACCAGCCATTCTTATAAAATAAAAGCAGATGCATGAATTCCCTAAGCCAGTTGTAATCGTAAGTAAATGTTTAGGATTTGAAAAGTGTCGTTATGACGGCACTATGATTAGCGAATATTTTTTGCAGGCACTTCAGGATTATGTAGATTTTATACCCGTATGTCCTGAAAAGAAAATAGGATTA
>JBNJFT010000096.1:0-9216 GCA_051747065.1 Bacteroidota bacterium
TATCCTCTACTTCTGAAACGGCCTGTGTATATTTTTTTGTTTGCTTTTCTTTATGATTTCCTGAAGTTCTTTTGAGTGACAGCCGCTGCAGCTACATAAAGTGTTGCCGTTAAGGTTTTTAAAGAATTGTATGATGCTGTAGATAGTGTAACCTACAGCGGAAAATACGATGATTGCTGTGATTATTTCTTGTATCATAATTTAGACGATTAAACTCCCCACGTTTTGTACTAAGAAACTAACGATCCATGCAAGGGATGTAGTATAAAAAATTGCAAAAGCAGCCCACCTTACACTACCTGTTTCTTTCTTTATAGCGG
Organism: Bacteroidota bacterium; assembly: GCA_051747065.1. GTDB lineage: Bacteria > Bacteroidota > Bacteroidia > Bacteroidales > UBA12077 > JAGXLC01. Next base: position 321 of record JBNJFT010000096.1, read on the forward strand.
CAACTGCTGCTGCACATGGAAAGTACAGAAGAGTAAAAATCAGAAAACTAATAGTTGTTAACCTGGTAAATACTTTTTCGCCTTTTTTGGGGCCGCTTTCAAAAGTAGCATTTTGAAGTTTGTTTGCTAATTTTTCATTGTTGGCCTCTCCTCCTCCTTGTTCTGCCTGGTATAGGACTCCCATGGTACTTACAACAATTTCTTTTGCCGCTATTCCCGACAAAAGACTCACGCTTATTTTCCAGTCGAAACCCAACGGTCTCATTACGGGTGATATTGATTGTCCGATTTGTCCTATGTATGATTTCTCTTGTTCTTCGGCTTCTTTTTTAAGTTTAATTTCCTCGATTTCTTCATTCATTTTGCTTTTCAGCTCTTTTGATTGCTGAGTCGACTGAGAATTTTCAAGCATTTGACTATACTGTGCTCTTGTATTTTCAATAGAAGCATTATAATCTTTGGATAATTCCGGGTTTTGGGGATAATAACCCAGAGCCCAGATGATTATAGAAGCGACAAGAATGACACCTCCCATCTTTTTCAGATACTGCGAACCTTTATTCCACATATGGCGAATGGTGTTTCGCAAAGTAGGTTTCCTGTAGGGAGGCAGTTCCATTACAAAAGGAACCTCTTCTGTCTTGAAAACAAATTTTTTAAATAGAATTGCTACAAAAGCAGCCATTAATATTCCGAATAAGTATATTGAAAACAAGATAGTTCCCTGGTAACTCGGGAAAAATGCAGAGATTATCAATACATATACCGGTAGTCGCGCACTACACGACATGAAGGGGTTGATTAGAATCGTTAATAATCGGTTGTTTCTGTTTTTTATTGTTCGGGAAGCCATTATTGCAGGTACATTGCAGCCAAATCCCATGAGAAGAGGGATGAAAGATTGACCATGTAAGCCGATTTTATGCATGATTTTATCCATAATGAAAGCTGCACGGGCCATGTAACCTGTGTCTTCCATTAAAGAAATAAAAAAGAAAAGAATCAGAATATTAGGAAGAAAAATGATAACCCCACCAACACCATCAATGATTCCATTGACAAGCAGGTCTTTGAATATACCTTCCGTCATGGCGCCTTCTAAAAAGTTACTTGTTAATCCCACCAGCGAATCTATCCATTCCATTGGGTATTGACCTAATTGAAATGTGGCTTGAAACATGATCCACATAAATGCAAAGAAAATCGGGAAGCCCAGGTATTTGTTCGTCAGGAATTTATCAATCTTATTCGTTTTTTTTCTGTGTTGGCTCTGAAGATTCCCTTTGTAGGTTTCTTTCAGGGCTCCGGCAATAAATGCATACTTTGCATCTGTAATAACGGCCTCACTATCTTCTGAAAAATGCGACTCTATTTTCTGAATTTCGTTTTCAGCAATTTCTTTTATCTCTTTATAATTATTCCAGTTGGAAAGCGTGAAACTGGCAGCCGAATCCTTTTCCAGTAGTTTAATTGCATAAAACCTCGATGAAACAATATCAGTTAAACGTTTGTTTTTCCAGATTTCATCCTGAATGTTTTTAATGGAGTCTTCAACATATTTGCCGTAGTTTATATGAATGTGTCTTACTGTGGGGTCTTTGTCTTCAAATACTTCAATGGTTTTATTGAACAGATCTTTAATTCCTTTTCCTTTTGATGAGATTGTCGGAACTATCGGTACACCGATCATCTTTCCCAGCGACTCGTAATCAAAGTAATCCCCTTTGCTTTTAAGTTCGTCATACATGTTGAGGGCAATAATGACTTTGACGTCCATGTCAATTAGCTGGGTGGTAAGGTATAGGTTCCTTTCGAGGTTTGAAGCATCAACTACATTTATAACAATATCGGGCAGTTCTCCCAGAATGTGTTTTCTCACATATAATTCTTCCGGAGAATAGGCTGATAATGAGTAAGTTCCCGGCAAGTCAGTGATGTTAAAAGTATAGCCGTTTTGTTTGTATTTTGCAACTTTTGAATCAACAGTCACTCCACTATAATTACCTACTCGTTCTCTTGATTTTGAAGCAAAATTGAAAAGAGTCGTTTTGCCGGAATTTGGATTGCCCACCAGGGCGATATTGATCTCCTTTTGCTTTTTGCTGGCAGTTTGTTTTAATTGATTATCGGTTATGGTGCCTTTAAAATCTTCTGAATATTCTTGTTTTGCTTCTTCTTTTGTAATTACATCAATTAATGAAGCTTCACTTCTTCTGAGAGAAACTTCATATCCCATTATATTATATTCAATTGGGTCTTTTAAGGGAGCATTTTTAACAACAGTTATCTGTTTTCCTTTCACAAAACCCATCTCCATGATTCTTCTTCGGAACGCACCTCTTCCTCTTACTTTCGTAATAATTCCTGTTTGGTTGTTGTGTAATTCGGATAATCTCATTGTTTAAACAGACTAATTATAAATAAGAAGCTCAGCAAAAATAGTTATATTTTTCCCGTTCACCAATCTGTTTGTTGTTAAAGGTCGATGAAAAAGAGTAGTTCTTGCTATGCCCTGAATATGGTTTATCAGTAAAAGAAAAAGGCCGGATTTCCGGCCTTTTCTTGTTTGGAATTAAATAAATCTTTATTCTTTGTTTCCTTCCAGATCTTCAAATTCAACATTTGATGTATAGTTGTCTGTCTGAAAGTTTGGTTCATTCTCTTGCTCTTGGTTTTGTTGAGTATAATCTCTTTCTTCACCACCATCTAAACCTTTTTCTTCTTTAATAAAGTTGATTACTTCTTCCAGACTTTCTGTGAATTTGTCAAAATCTTCTTTGTATAGGAAAACTTTGTGTTTTTCAAAGAATCTTTTGCCGTTCTTTTTGAAACGTTTTTTGCTTTCCGTGATTGTTAAATAATAATCGTCTTTACGAGTTGCTTTAACATCCAGGAAATAGGTTCTTTTCCCTGCTCTGATAACTTTTGAGAAGATAATGTCTCTTCCGTTTTTACCTTGTGTCTGCTCTAGTCCTTGTCCTTCTTGTTGAGCTTGTTCCTGTTCTTGTCCTTGTCCTTCGTTGTTTTCGTAACCTTCCATCTTTAATGACTTTTAGAGTTTTACGTTATCAATTATCAAAAGTAAAAAATTCTTAACTGATTACTACACAAATCTATTTTTTTTTGAAAAAAAACAATAGATATTTTGTTGTGAATTTATGAATTATTGATTGAACAAAAAATTTTTCAGATTTTTTTTTCATTAATAATACTGTGGATTTATTTTTACAATTTTCATTTTGAGTTTAAAATTTCATTTATTTTGCACTTTAATATTAATTTAGTCTGTTATCAGAAAATGTATAGCCGGCATGGCAGCATTTAATAAGTTTAATTTATAAATACAATGATTACAAGAAGACTACTGAGGATCAAGGTTTTACAGATTGTTTTTTCTTATTATTATTCCGGAGGAAAATCGTTAGACAAGGCTGAAAAAGAATTGTTGTTCAGTATTAATAAGTTCTATGACCTGTATCATCAATTGTTGAGGCTTGTTATTGATCTGAAAAAATATGCAGAGCATAGAATTGATCTGGCGGCATCAAAAAAGGCTCCTTCATATGACGATTTGCATCCTAATAAAAAGTTTGCCGAGAACAGGGTTATCAAACAATTGGAACATAACGAAACCCTGAACCGGTATTTGACTACAAAAAAGATTGGATGGTCAAACGATAAAGATTTTATTAAGAGGTTTTATAATCACCTGATCGAAAGTGAAGTTTATCAGAACTATATGAATAGTGAGAAAAATTCTTACGAAGAAGATAAGGCTTTTGTTAATCAGGTATATACTGAAATTTTACCGGATTTCGAGCTTTTGTTTCAACTCCTGGAAGAACAAAGTATCTATTGGAATGATGAAATTGAACTGGTGATTAGTTATATTACTCAGACCATTGATGCATTTGAAGAAGATGAGCCGTCAGGAAAGGAGCTTCTCCCTTTGTTTAGAAAAGATGAGGACAAAGATTTTGCCAGGAATCTGCTGAAAAAGACGATCCTGACATTTGATGAGTATGATGAACTGATAAAGGAGCATTCGAAAAACTGGGATCTGGAGCGGATTGCTTTTATGGATATCATCATTATGAAAATGGCAATTACTGAAATGTTAAAATTTCCCTCAATACCAACCAAAGTAACGCTGGATGAGTATATTGAAATAGCAAAATATTATAGCACTGAGAAAAGCAATGTTTTTATAAATGGTATTCTTGATAAAATCATTGAACAACTGCGAAAGGAAAATAGAATTCAAAAACAGGGCAGGGGACTTATCGGAGAAAACTGACCTTAAAAATAGCATCTCTTTCATTTTGGACACGAGTAATTGCTGAATCTTTCTCTTATGGCTGCTTTTTATATCTTACCCGACATTCTTTTTTGTATAAAATCATAATTTACTTATTTCTATATAAAATCATTATTTTTGTATCGCTTATGAAAATGAAGTACATTTATATTTTATCATTTCTATTTGTTGCTTTGTTAACAAATTGTAACAAGACAAATAAAACGGATACAAGTGATAAGAGTTCCGATAATGACCAGAAAAGCAAAGGAACTCCGGTAATGGAGTTTAAAAATGTTTATCATGATTTTGGCACACTAAAACAAGGAGAAAAGGTTTCTTGTACGTTCACATTTAAAAACAAGGGCAATGCTGATTTGATAATAAAGGACGTTGCAGCAACTTGTGGCTGCACTGTACCAAAGTATGATGAAAAACCAGTTAAGCCCGGAGAGAAAGGAACCATAGAGGTTGTTTTTGATTCCAGAGGTTATAGTGGGACTCAATATAAAACAGTGCTTCTGAAAACAAACTCCCCTTATGGAGAAAAAACGCTTACAATTAAAGCAAATATATTGTCTTAACCTAAAAAAGTTATTTTGATTATGAATGAAATGTTTCAAATTTTAATGCAACAACAAGGAGGCGAACAGAACCCTCTTGTTTCACTATGGCCTTTACTTTTAATTATTGTGGTTTTCTATTTTTTTATGATCCGACCACAAGTGAAAAAACAAAAGGAACTCCGCAAATATCGTGAAAGTCTGCAGCAAGGCGATAAAATTATTACCACTGGTGGTATTCACGGAAAAATTGTATCTGTTAAAGATCAGGAAGTTGTAATAGAGGTGGAAGATCAAAGCAGAATAAAAATTGACAAAAATGCAATTTTAAAGGACGCTCGTGACCTTGGTCAAAGCAAATAATCTTTTTTTCCCAAAAGTAATGAGGTACTTTTATTAAAATCATTACTTTTGGGAAAATCTCAAAAGTTTAGAAGTTGTGAAATCAAAATTTTCCAGCTTAATACTGAATATTTTTAAATACATTCGAAATAATATTTACAGTAGAAATGTAGGTATTTTTTTGATTTTCCTGTTTTTATCTGCTGTTTTCTGGCTACTGACGCAGCTTGAAGAAAATTATGTAACAACTGTTTCATATCCTGTTAAATATACCAATCCGCCGCCAAACAAAGTTTTTGTTGGAGATTTACCCTCAAGGCTCGAATTAGAAATTGAAGGAAATGGATTTAAGTTGATGGAATATAAAATTGGCAAGGAAATTATGCCAATCGAATTAAACATTAGTTCTTCTATATTAAGTCCTGGTGATGAAGAGGATAAATTAAAATATTATATTCCTACGAATTCTGTCAGATCTAAAGTTACTCAACAACTTGGCTCATCCGTTGATATCCTGGATATATCACCGGATAGTTTGTTTTTTGAGTTTGCTGAACAAGGAGAAAAAAAGGTGCCCTTAAAACCTGATCTATCCTATGAGTTAGGTGCACAATTGATGTTAAATGATAGGGTGGAGCTCACTCCGGATAGCATTACCATCTCAGGTCCGGATAAGATTATAGATACGATTACTTCAGTAAATACACAACATGAAAATGTAGGAGTAATCAATAAGGATTTTTCTTTCATTACAGGCTTAGAAAAGGTTCATTCCAGGGTTGATTATTCAACTGAGCAAGTAAGGGTATTTATACCGGTTGAGAGATTTACAGAGGGGAAGCTTGAAAAAGAAATAAATGTAAAGAATGAGCCTGATAGCGTTCTGGTCAGGACGTTCCCCAAAAATGTCAATATAACCTATCTTGTTGGGTTAAGCAATTATGATAAGATTATGCCTGAACTGTTTAAAGTTAGTGTTAATTATTCCCAGGTTAAAGAGGGTAAAAACAGATTAGATGTTTCTGTGGAAAAAGCGCCTGAATATTTGAAGTCATATTCTTTTTCCCCTGAAAGTGTTGATTATATTATTGAAAAGAAGGATGATTAAAGTAGGAGTTACAGGTGGTATAGGTTCGGGCAAGACCTTGATTTGCCAGGTCTTTGAAAAATTGGGAGCTCCTGTTTTTTATGCTGATCAGGAAGCCCGGAAGATACTTAATCACGATAAAGCTGTAATAGATGAAGTAAGCCGTATCTTCGGTGCTGATATTTACGATGAATACGGAATAAATAAAGCAAACCTTGCCAGTATTATTTTTAACAATCATGAAGCATTAAACACAATAAACGGCATTGTTCATCCCGTTGTAAAAACCCGTTTTCAAAATTGGTTGTCTGCTTTGAAAACTCCCTACGCCATAGAAGAAGCTGCCATTTTGGTTGAAACCGGATCGCACAATGATCTGGATTTTACTATTCTGGTATATGCTCCGGGAGAACTTAGAATATCAAGAGCTATGGCTCGCGATGGAAAGTCACGAGAGGAAATCGAAGAACGGATGAAAAATCAGATGCCGGATGAAGAAAAATTTCAAAAGGTGAACAAAGTGATTTATAATGACAACTCTCGAATGGTAATACCACAAGTACTGGAAATCCATGAGCAGTTGATGAACTATAAAAATCTATTTTAAATGGGAAAATTTACGAAATGGATAGCCGGTGGACTAGGCTGGGCTTTTTTAGGCCCGATCGGAGGAATCTTAGGGTTCGTTTTGGGTTCTGTTTTTGATGAATCAAAACAGCAGCAACAAACTTCTGGCTATAACATGACCACAACCGGTGGTTATGCTATGAGCCTGCTTGTCCTGGTAGCTGCAGTTATGAAGGCTGATGATAAAGTGCGGCGTTCCGAGCTTGATTATGTTAAAAAGTATTTTGTTCAAATTTTTGGGGAAGACTCTGCTTCTGAGGCTTTAAAAATGCTTCGGGATTTATTAAAACAGGATATCCCTCTAAAAAATGTTTGTGTGCAGATAAGGCAAAACATGGATTATTCTTCACGTCTGCAGCTTATTCATTTTTTGTTTGGAATTGCCGGAGCTGATGGAGAGGTTCATCCCAAAGAATTAAATACAATAGAATTTATCTGTCAGCATCTGGGAATTTCCGATAGCGACAGAGATTCTATCAAATCAATGTTTGTTAAGAATACCCAATCAGCCTATAAAATTCTCGAAATTGATCCCTCAGCCACTGACCAGGAGGTGAAGAAGGCATACCGAAAAATGGCCAATAAATATCACCCTGATAAAGTGAGTCATTTGGGAGAGGATTTTCAAAACGCTGCTAATCAGAAATTTCAAAAGGTAAACGAAGCTTATGAGCAGATTAAGAAGGAACGAAATTTAACCTGAAGATAAAGTCTTTAATTTTTACCTTGTTAATCTACTTTATCATATTTATCATATATTTGACATCGCTAAAAAAAAACTATGGTTAAAGATATTCTATCAATTTCAGGGCATGGAGGTTTATTTAAGTACCTCAAAAAAAGCAGAAACGGAATTATTGTGGAGCACCTTGAAACAGGAAAACGAATGAATGCTGATGCTACATCTCGCGTCAATGCGCTGGAGGATATCAGTGTTTATACTGTTGATGACGATATTCCTTTAAAAGATGTTTTTAAAACAATTTCTGAAAAAGAAGAGGGTGGTCCTTCCCTCAATCCCAAAAAAGCATCAAGTAGTGAACTTAGGGAATATTTCGAAGAGATAGTTCCGGAATATGATGATGAGCGGGTTTATGTTTCTGACATCAAGAAGATACTAAAATGGTATAATACGCTGCAGAAGTTGGATATGTTAAACATTGAAGAGGAAGAAGAAGAAACTGAAAATAATTCTGAAGATAATTCTGAAGAGCAGTCCGGGCCGGAAGCTACGTCAGAAAATGATGATAGCTCATCACAGCCGGAAGAGGAATAATTTTTCTACCAACAACATATAGAGGCGTTTTTAGAAGTAGAGGATGAATTCAGAATGCAGAATTCAGAATACAGAATACAGCTTCCTAAAAAATGTCTACACGCAACACAATCTAACCCGTTGAGAAAAGCTTTCAGACGCTAAGTCAACAAATAAGCTAAAAAGGCACAAGGATGCTCAGGTTCAGGAGACTTTCACTCGTGGCGGAATTGCAAATTCCGCCGAGCGCTTTGCACGTCGTTCCGCTTAACCTCGGAAATGAATTCTATAGCCTTTAAACACTGCCCTATCTACTATCTATTCTATCTACTATCTACTGCAATATAGTAAGCTACTATGTACTTTTTCAGCTAAAAACCTGTTTTTCCAAATTTATCCTCTACTTCTGAAAATGCCTGATTAAAAAAAGGCACACAAGACCAGACAACTCTTCTTATGTGATCTTATGTGCCTTCTATGTTAAAAATAACCGAAAAGGTGAATATTACTTATTATTATAAGTTCTCTTCGATAAAGTTTGTCATTTTTGTATATAGATGATACTGTGTGTTTCCACCATGAATTCCATGATGTTTGTCAGGGTAGAACTGCATATCGAACTGTTTGTTGGCCTGAATGAGCTCTTCTGCCAACTCAACAGAGTTCTGGAAATGCACATTGTCATCGCCCGTACCATGAACCAACAGGTAATCGCCTTTCAGCTT
>JBNJFT010000097.1:0-9104 GCA_051747065.1 Bacteroidota bacterium
TTGAATTGTTTTTAGAACTCAAAAAAAACTTTAGGTTACTCTAATACGAAATACGAAAAGTATTTTATTAACTTTTATATAATGCATATTGCCTCTGTTACCACTGCAACTAATTTATTCCAGTCAAATTTTTAATAATTATTTTGTTATTTATATTTTAAAGTACGTTTAATTCTCTGACTTTCTGTTGTTTTCCGATTGTGCATACACCTTTTTTTCGTTTTATTCGTCCAAAACACTGACAGGCCTTGAAGGCGCTGTCAGGTTTCTCGAACATTGCCGACTGCTTACCGCCTACTGCCTTCTGTAACTGCTGCTACTGCAACTGTAACTTTCTTCCCCTTGCCTACAAGGAATTTGTAATTCAGAAAGCTGCTTACTGCCTACTGCTTACTCATTAGCAAATTGATGCTCATTTTAATATTTGCCTCTACTTCTGAATGTGCCAAAATAATAATCTATTCCTTGATATTTTGATGAATATATTCCCGTATTTTCACTTTTTCATCGGGTTGAAACCATTTGATTTCTTCATCTTTTGAAAACCAGGTGAGCTGTCTTTTAGCATATCGTCTTGTATTCCGTTTGATGAGTTCAATGGCTCGTTTGTAGGTAATATTACCATCAAGATATTCGAACAATTCTTTATATCCGACAGTATTGAGGGCATTTACTCTTTTGTGCTTATAGAGTTCTTTGGCTTCTTCAAGAAGGCCTTCATCAATCATTTTGTCAACGCGCTTATTAATATTTTCATATAATTCTTCCCGCTCTTTATATAAGCCGACTTTCAGGATGTTAAACGGACGTGTTTTTTTTGATCTGGTGAGGAAAGATGAATAGGATTTTCCTGTCATAACGGTTATTTCAAGAGCCTTTAAGAGTCTTTTTGGATTCTTTAAATCTGCTTTTTCATAATAATCGGGGTCCAATTTTTTTAAATCTTGCCTTAAACTTTGAATTCCTTCTTTTTCGTATTGATCTATAAGTTTATTGCGAATTTCGGGATCTACCCGGGGAAGAGCGTCTATCCCTGCGCAAACAGCATTGATATAAAGACCGGATCCACCGGTCATTATTATTTGATTGTGTTTGCTGAATAAATCCCTGAGTTTCTCCAGGACATCCAATTCAAACATGCCTGCAGTGTAATAGTCGTGGATTGATTTTGTTCCTATAAAATGATGCCGAATTTCTTCTAACGCTTCTTTAGCAGGCTTGGCGGTTCCAATATTCAGTTCTTTGTAAATCTGCCTTGAATCGGCCGATATGATTTCTGTATTCAAAGACTTAGCAAGCTCAATGCAGAGTTCTGTTTTGCCAATGGCTGTGGGGCCAACTATTACTATGAGGGTGGGTTGGGGCATGACTGGTATCTGTTTATTCTTTTAATGATAATAAGAAATCTAGCGTATCAATATTATCGGCATAATCCCATAGTTCAGGGAATTGTGCTTTGCCGAAAGGTACAGCGTTTCTGATTGTGTCCGGATAACTGACTACACATTGAATTTCTTCATTGTGGAGTTCTAATTTTTCTTTTACTTGCTCAATATCCTGATATGGTTCATAGAATATCGTTGAAATTGGTGATGTAATGGCTTCATCTTCTTTTAATAATGCGAATCCATTGTCGAGATGAGGTATTTGATTCATTAGGTAAATGGATTTATGATAATCATAGTTATTAGCATATTTGTGGTGGTTGATCAGCTTGTCATGATAGTGTTCTATATTTTCAAAAAAATGGTTGATTTCAAAATTTTCCGGCAAAAATAATTTTGATACGTTTCTACAGCCAAGTCCGTAGTAAAGAAAAATATCGTCTGCAAGATTTTTTAGATCCTCCATGCTGTAACCTTCAGGTATTACCGCGACACCATTCCTGTTTTTACGAATGATGTTCGGATATTTTCCGAAATAGTAGTGAAAGTATCTGGCTGTGTTGTCGCTGCCTGTAGCAATAATGGCATCAAAGTTTTTGAGTTGGTTTTCCTCAAAATGGATGTGTTTGGAAAATTCGGGTTCATAGTCAATAAGAATATCTCTTAGTGCCGGAAGAAGAATTTTGTCTTTTGATGATAATTTTCCAAGGTAATTATTCCCGGAGATAAGAGTACATAAAAAATCATGAAATCCTACAAGAGGAATGTTTCCGGCGTTTACAACTCCAATTGTTTGTGGTTTCTTAACTTGATTGTTTAAATCCGGGTATTCGTTTAGCCATGCTTCCGTTTTTTCTTCTTTCAGCATAGTACCAATCCCTTTGAGAGCTGTTAAAACATCGTCTTTAGTGAACCATGAATTTTGATCGACAGCTTTCTCTGTTTTCTCTTCAAGGAAAGCATGTCTGGAAGCATCTATATTGGTATTTTCGTTGTAAACAAATTGATTTAGTATTTCGCCTAATTTCAGAAATGCTTTAATTCGTTTTTGTAGATCCATTTTGTTTATTGATAATTTGGTTCTTTAAAATAATAGCAACACAAATTTAGAATTTTTATTTTAGTAGTAATGAATTCAGGAAGTAACTTGGGTTATCTGCGTAAAGTTTTTTGATCGTTAAACTGCAATGCGAAAATTAAAAAGGAGGACCTGTTTGCCCTCCTTTAAGTTATTAGCCAGGCGTATTCAGAAACAAGCAATATACTGAATTATAAGAAGTCTGTGACAAAATTAAGCAAAGGAAAAACCCCGAAAAATGCAAAAATGACTTAAAAACGAGGTCACATTATCTCTGTTGCCTGCTGCTTACTTTTTCTCTTTCTCTTTTTCTGTTCAAACGCTGACAGGCCCTGAAGGCTCTGTCAGGTTTTTATCATCGCTGCTACTGCTGCGACTGATTACTCATTTGCTAATTGGTGCTCATTTTCATATTTGTCTCTACTTCTGAGCAATTAGCTAGATACATTTAATTACAACATCATCATGATCATATCAACAGGCATATTTTCCAGGAATGGAAGAGCTGCAAAGAAGCCTCCTACAATTCCAACCAAAGCAAGTATGCCCAATAATATAAAGAGTCCTCCGAGGCTGAGTCCGATAATGGAACAAATATGCCCTGCTTTTAGGTTTTTGTATGAAGCTTCGGTATACTTTTCCGGATTCTCATTATACATCCTCATTGGACTGCCAGCAAGTACAAGGCCAGTTATACCCAATGCGATACCTAAGATTCCGTAAGTGCAAAATACGGACACGATTGATATAATTCCCAATACTAAAACAGCTGTTGAATTGGGTAACGGTTGTATTGCTCCTTCTTGTTGTGCTTGATTTTCTGTGTTTTCCATAAATTTTAAATTTTAGTTGATTAGTTTAATGAAATAGGATATCATGATAATACTTATATTGCCAATAAACATGTATTTTAAAATATCTGCACCTTTTTTAAAATTAAAAGAAATGTGTAAGATAAGAAAAATAAACAATATCATTATTGGTATTAATCCGGGATAGAGCTTTAAACTTTGAATGAGATTCCCTTTCAACAGCTCTATGAGAGATCTTTGCATTCCACAACCAGGGCATTCAAATCCAAGGATTTCCTTATAAAAGCAAGGCTGGAGATGCTGTTCCAACCAGGTTATGATGCTATTCATGTTGGAATGCTTATTTTATTACGATTGTACAAAAAGTTTATAATTCATTTTTAGGCTTAGCTCTCTTATTTCTATGAATAAAACAAAAATGAAACATAATCCACTACTTCGTTTGAAGGGATAACATCACCGGAACTACCTTTCTTCAATACTTCATTCTTTGGGTTTTCTGTAACTAGCTTTGAATATTCCATGAGGGCCATAATTGGGCCGTAGCCACAAACGGAGATTCTGTTTTTCCTGATCACTTTCTCTACCTCTTCGGGCTGAATGCTATTAATCTTATCAATTACAAGTTGGTCCTGCTCTTCCCCGGCTTTGGGAGTAACGAAATGAGAGAAGTCTGAAGAAGCAATGATAAAAATGTTTTTATTGAGCTTTTTGTTGGCGTTAAATATTTCATTTGCTAACTCATGTGCATTTGAATGAGTTTGCATTGTCATGGTTACCGGAGCTATCTTAAAATTATAATCCAGGAAACGCTGAAGAAGTGGTACCATAACCTCCCCAGAGTGTTCCCTGCTCTGTTCTATTTCTGAAACCGGAAGATTCATTGTTTCAGCAAAATCCTTGTCAACTTCTACCTTTCCATAGGGAGTTTCCCAGTAATCATTTGCATCAAAAGCTATTTCGTTTCCCATTCCACTGTGGTTGGGATTAATAATGAATATGGTATCAAATTGCGTAGAGTGTTCTTTCAAAATTTGAAACACATGTACAGCCTGATAGGCGGAAAAAACATATCCGGCATGGGGAACAACAGCCCCTATGATGTTTTTCCGCGCAAGTTCTTTTTTGATTTGGTCCTTCTCTTTTTCTATTATATCATCCAGAAGTTTATCAAGCTCTTGCTTATTTCCCGGATAAAATTGCCCTGCAACAGATGGTTTTCTAGTTTTCATAATTTCATTTTTTTTGGTAGAGCTATGATATACATGCTGTAGCTCAGTATACGACAATCTATTTACTGTTTATCAGCATTTTATGGTCATTTTTTGGTGCTCTGGATTTATCTGATAAAAACTTTATTGCCACAATTGACACACTTACCTTCTTTGTCAATTCCAGCTAACTCTGCATAAAAGGATTCCCGGGAAACAAGTAATTTGCCACAATTGTCGCAATATGTGTTATTTGCATTTTCTACATGAGCATTGCCCAAATAAACATACTGGATATGTTCTTTTGCTATGGAATAAAATTCCTTTAATTTTGAAATAGATGTCGGCTCGATGGTAGATTTATACCCGGGGAAATACCTAGAAATGTGAAGTATGGTTTTTTCTCCCAGTTCATCACGTATCCATTTTATCATCTCAGCGAAATTAGTGTTATCGTCATTGAGAGTTGGAATTACAAGATTTGTGATCTCTAAGAAGTTTCCGTTCTTTCTTATTTGTTTCAAAGTCTCCATTATAGCATTGATAGATCCTGTTGTGTTTTTCTTGTAAAACTCATTGGTAAATCCTTTTAAGTCAATACTAAAAGCATCTATATATGGCAATAAATCCTGCAATGGTTCTGAATTGATATACCCATTGGAAACCATTACCGTTTTCAGCCCGTTTTCTTTGGCCAATTTGGCAATATCTAACATAAATTCATAATAAATTACAGGTTCATTATAAGTAAATGCTATGCCTGTGTTGTCTTTTCTTTCAAGCGCCGTTTCAATTATATCTTCTGGTGTATGCGTTTGTTTTCTTCCAATCTCATCGATCGTTGTTTGAGATATTTCCCAGTTTTGGCAGAAGTGACATTTAAAATTACATCCAAAACTCCCGACAGACAATATAAAACTCCCGGGATAAAAATGATAAAGGGGTTTTTTTTCTATTGGATCAAACCCCATAGCTGTGATTTGTCCGTAATTTTCAGAAAAAAGAGTTCCTTCAATATTCTTTCTTACTCCGCAGACCCCTCTTTTGCCATCATTAATCACACAATTATGTGGGCATAAGTAACATTTTGTTTTTTTCCCTTCTGGTAATTTGTTATAGTAGAGCGCTTCCTTCATAAAGCCATTTTTCTTTCTGATTTTATTTATAGACAGACATTTGTTTGCTGATATTGAAAAAGACTGCCATGATTCGAAGTTCATTCAATCATGGCATTCTTTTTATTTAACGCTGAAACCTGAAAATTCCTGAATAGGGATTTCTTGTGTTTCAGTATTTTGAACTGTTGCTGCAGGTGGACCTTCTTTACACCATTCCAAAAAGCGGTTTAAATTATCTGCTTCTCCTTCTGCCTCGATATAAACAGTTCCATCATGTTTGTTTTTAACAAAACCTTTTATTTCTAATTCCTGTGCCTTTTGTACAGTTGAAAAACGGAATCCAACATTTTGAACTTTACCACTTAACGTAATAGCAAGTGCTTGTTTCATAAATATCATCCTTTTTTATTTGTATCTTGTAGTTGTAAAAAATTGGATGTTAAGCTCATCATCAGGTAACTTTGGATTGATTCCTGCTTTTTTCTTTGCCATAGCAATTTGTTTCTCTGTTGAATCTATGCCGTCTAAGTTTGGTAATAACAGAGCTTCTCTTCCTTCCTTGTCGCTTACAATGATCCCATGTTTGTCAGGTTTCAAAAGATTTATGTCTTGTACATCTTTTGGTTGAGAAAGAACGTCTACCGATACTTTTATATTATTTAATTCTTCCTCTTTAAGCGGAGGGAAACGAGGATCTTCTGTTGCCGCTGCAATCGCATTCTCGATGATTTCCTGAAAAAGATTTTGAGTTTTTGGTTTTGATGTGCCGATACATCCCCTAAGCTTTTCATCTTGTTCGTGAATAGAAACAAAACACGCAAGATTCAATTTTAGGGCCGGTGGAATTTCATCTTCTTTTTTTGTTAGCTTTTCACCGGATTTCAGATAAACAAGGATAGCTTCATACGCTATTTTTGCATAGATAGTGTTTGCTTCAAACATAATTTTTGTTTTTCAATTAAAAATATTTGTTCTTTGTAAATTTAATAAATAGTTTTCTTTCATTCAAAAAATCCTGATAGTGGATTTGAATCTGTTCTGAGTGTCCCATTTGATGAATCTAAAGAATTGTTTTGAAGATATCGATTAGGAACCTTGAGTTGGAAGGGACTTTGTTATACCATGTCTTTGTTAATTATTGGGCTGTTGGGTTAATCAGTGGTATGTTGCCTGTAACTGATATACCTAAGGTTTGTCCGATAGTTTCTTTGTTATATGAATAAATTTTTATTTATCTTTGTACTATGGAGAATCTAAGAATTGATAAAACTCTTAAAACACCTGAAATTGATTTTGATGCCCAAAAAGGAATTTTAAAAATTTCAGGAAGAGCAATTCCGGAAAATCCTGAAGAGTTATTTTCCGGAGTCATTCAATGGGTGAAAGAATATTTCAGATCGCCGCAGGAACTTACTACCATTGAGATTCAGCTAGAATATATAAACAGTGGTTCATCAAAATTCATTCTGGATTTTTTACATTTATTGCAGGATATGCATAATTCGGGCAAAAAGTGCAAAGTAAATTGGTACTATGAAGAAGATGATGAAGCCGTACAAGAGTTGGGCAAACACTACCAATCTATTTTGGATCTGGACTTTAACCTGATTGAGACTTATTGAAAAGCTAATTGTTATTATTGTTCTATTGTTTAATTGTTGCTTTTCGTTACAATTACAGTTAACTCCTTGATGTCTGTTGGTAATTAGCTGTTGGCATTTAGCTATTGGCAATTAGCCTTTGGCATTTAGCTGTGAAGTAATACTTTTTTAGGCGTATTCAAACAAAAACAAACCCCTTAATTATTAGTTTATTACAGGATTATGCCAGTAGTTTTCAGCACTAAAATCACCCATATTACTAAAAACGAGGTTAGATGATTATCGACGTATGAATAAAGAACTAACAAAACTTTAGGTTATTCTAATGCAAATTATGGAAAGTAATTTGTTTACTCATTATATGCAGCTGCCTTATCTTGCTTACTGCATTTTGCCCAATGCTTACTTACAGGCAAATTGATGATCATTTTAATATTTACCTCTACTTCTGAATTTGCCTATCTAATTACCTGAATTGTCTCCACCGTACTTTTGCAGTTTCTCTTCACAGTCTTCCAATTTTGATTTTAGTTCTTTTTCCCTTCTGGAAGATTCTTCCTGTGTAGCTTTCAATTCTTCCATGTTTTGTCTCATTTCTTCTTCTTGTGACTTCATCTCTTCTGCTTGTTGCTGTGTTTTCTCCAGCAGTTCATTAGTACGGATGTTGATCTTTACTGTTGAAAGAGTAGAGGCAATATTTTCAGCAATCTTTTCCACAAAATCTATTTGATATTGTTCAAATTCTTTGAACGATGCCATTTCAATGACGCCGTGTACTTCTTCGTTTGCTTTTAATGGAACAATGAGTAAACAACGAGGCCTGGCTTCGCCTAGCCCGCTTGTAATGTTTATGTAATTTTCAGGGACTTCCGTCATATATATGGTTTCAGCCTCCTTGACAGCTCTGCCAATTAAACCAACGCCTATTTCTATGTTTTTATTCAGGTATTTGCGTCTGTTATAGGCAAAAGATGCTTTTAGTTCAATAAATTTGTTCTCTTCATCATCGTCATTTATAACGAAAAGACCGCCCTGATTAGCCTCGGTATAGTTAACAAGATTGTGAATGATCTGATATGAAAGTTCTTCGATGTTGTCGTTGTTTTCTCTTAGTATTTCAGAGAACTTGGCTATTCCTTCTGAAGTCCAGTTGCGTTGTCTGTCTTCTTCTTTGCGTTTTTCTTCTTCTTCCGAAGCTTTCTTAAGGTTATCTCTCATCTCAAGAAGCGCATTGCCCAGGTCATCTTGCTCACTCAATGGCTCAAAATCAGTAGTATAGTTTCCTTTTCCTATTTCTTTAGCAAAATTCGTGAACTTTCTAAAACTCTCTATGAGGTCATTTAATGCTGAGGACATATCACCGATCTCGTCATTCCGAACTTTTAGTTTGTGGTCAGGTAAAATTCCCTGACACATCGAAATTATGGTGTTTTTAACATTTTTGATTGGTTTAACAGTGGTTCTTGTAAGGTAAAAAGCTATAAGAATCGAAATTAAAACCAACGTAATACCAAGAATTGTAATGAAACGTTCGAATTTGCTAAAGGCCTGGTCCATCTCACTTCTCGATGTATCAGCATTTTGTTTGATACTGTTTCTAAGTAAATTTATTTGTGTAAGAATATCATCTGTTCTTTCAATAATTTCACCACCATATTCAACTTTTGGAGTTACATTGGAAAGAATATCCGAATCCTCGTAATCTTCAGGTTCAGCTAATGCAGACATTATCTTTTGATGCTCCTTGAAAAGTGTGTCTTTTATTGATGCATATATTTGATCGTACTTTTCTTTTTCTTCTTTATTCCATCCCTGGGCTAGATCGTTAATTTTTTCATGCAATTCAGGAAAATCTTTATTATGTATTAGCCTTAAATATTCTTTGTCAGGAGTATCTTC
>JBNJFT010000098.1:0-2369 GCA_051747065.1 Bacteroidota bacterium
TCAATAATTCTACTATTGGCGTATTGGTCCTTTCCATACTTCTATCTATCTTTTATAAATTTTCACAATGCTACAAAAATACAATTTTTTAAACTGATAAACAGATTGCAATATAATAAATTCTTACGCTCCCCGGAAAGAATATTTACCCCTGAAAATTTGCTTTTCTTACAATATTTTTTTAATTTAATCAGGATAGGGGAATTCAAGATCACACAACCCAAGGTGTTGATCATTAAACCATTAAATCTTTTTTTGCTATGAAATGGATAATCAATTACAAGTTAATGGATGACAAAGAATCCAACGAAAAGGCTTCAATAGTTATCAACGATATTGTTAATGAATTTGAAAGATTAATCCCTCAGGATCCACCCCTTGGATTTAAACCGATACATCTCATCAATGATAGAACAGCCGGTCCAACTTTATACTGGCCATTAGGGAAAGATTATTATGAAATAGGATTGAATATTTCTGACGTATTTTACAACCAGGTAGCTTTTCAGTTTACACAGGAGTTTTCCCGCATTTACTGCGATCCAAGGACAAACAATTGGTTTATTGAACTGGTCTGCCATGTGGCTGCATTATATATATTGGACTTCCTGGGAATAAAATGGGAAGTTGACCCTCCTATAGATGAATTAAGCGATTATCATGAGAATTTCACAAATTACAGAAGCAATCTGCTGGGTGCTGCTTTCAGTAAAGTAGACATGGTTAAATACCAGATATCCAATGAATGGGTAGAATACCAGGTGCAAAAGCTCATAAACAAAGAGCACACAAACAGAGGGAAATTACTGATCATGGCTTATGAAATTTTAGAATTATTTAATGAATCTGAAGAAAACTGGCAGGTTCTGCCACATATCGGAAAATGTTCCAAACCTGCACCACCTGAAGATACAAGCAATCTCAATACAAACCGGCATACTCAGCCTGACTTTAAACAATTACTCGAAGAGGTTCCGGAAAATATAAGACCTTTTGTTCAAAAATTAGCTGATAAACTGGGGGTTTATAAAGAAACAGATGAAGAAGAAATGATTTAATTCTAAGATTATGGAAGATAAACTTGTAACAATAGCAGTACATAATTACGCCAGAGCCCAGGTTCTGAAAGGGCGTCTTAATTCAGAAGGAATTGAATGTGACTTGAAAAACATAAATCTAATTCATTCAGCAATTTCGGAGGGTGTAAAAGTACGTGTCCATGAAGATGATCTTGAACAGGCCCTGAGAATAGTTGAAAAAGTGAACGAAGAATATAGAAAAGAGGAAGGTGAAGAAAAGTATCCTCCAAAAAAAGTTCAAAGAATCCTTGTTCCTGTTGACTTCTCAAAGTATTCAAAAAATGCCTGCTATTATGCAATTGGCTTAGCTGAAAAACTAAATGCAGAAATAAAATTAATGCATGTCTACTATAATCCGGTAGTTAATTCAATGCCAATGACCGACACATATTATTACCAGGTAAATCTTGATGAAATCATAAGGGACATAGAACTGCGGGCAAAAGAAAAAATGGATAAATTTTACAAGGAAATACAAGAACATATAGATGCAAACAACATAAAAAATATTAAAATTGACTATGCGTTAGTTCGGGGAATTACACATGAAGAAATTCTGGAAAAGAGCAAACAGTATGACCCTGATGTCATCATTACCGGTTACCGCGGAAAAGGAGAAAAACCGGGAGATCTGATCGGTGGCGTTACTCAAAAAATCATGAACAAGGCAGAAGCACCGGTCTTAGCTATTCCTGAGAAAGCAGAATACCAAGGGATTAGCAACATAAACATCATGTATATAACTGATTTCGATGATTCAGATTATGCCGCAATCAATAAATTGATGAATATTGTCAATCCCTTTAACGTCCGTTTGTATTGTGTTCATATATCTTCCGAAGACACAAACAAACTGGATAGCATAAAAATGAATGCTTTCAGAGATCACATAAAAAATGATTTTCCAAAGCAAACTTTTGAATGTGATTTGATCGAACAAGAAGATGAATTAGAGGGAATTCAAAATTTCATTGCGGAAAAAAGCATTGACATCATTTCTTTGGTGACTCATAAGCAAAACATCATTTCTAAGTTGCTGAATCCGAGTATTGCCAAAAAATTACTTTTCCACAGCAATGTACCACTTTTGGTGTTTCACGCGAAGGATTAGAGTAATTTTGAACCAAAGAAGGCATTTTCAGAAGTAGAGACTAATATTAAAAAGGCCATCAATTTTATTAATGAGAAAGCAGTGGCAGAAGGCAGCCAGCAGAAAGCAGTCGGCAGAGAACACCTGACAGCGCCTTCAAGGCCTGTCAGCGTTTGAACAGGGAAAAAGAAAAAAAAGCA
>JBNJFT010000098.1:2469-4388 GCA_051747065.1 Bacteroidota bacterium
AAAGTTATGATGATCTCCAGGCTAATGTCATAAGCATGGAATATTCTTATCGTACGCATTAAAATAATTTCCCCGGCAATCTTCAAAAACTGTTTGGGGGTTTTCGTATGCATACGTTTGCCTAATCCTCCGGCTACAATGATGACCTTTTGCTTCATTGGTTTGTTGCTGTTGAATGCTAACTTAACTTTTTCCTCTACAGAGCATCGTCAGAAGTATAAAGATAACGCCTAATGCTTTTCTTAGGAGTCTTTTCAAATTCTGTAGGGTACAATTTCACACCTGCCAGTTGCTTAAATTTTGGCAACTCCTGGTTAATTTCATCTTTGTTTCTCTCAATGATCTTCTGTAATTCACCTTCATCATGAATTCCTTCCTGATCAGCCTTTTCATAATCAGGATAAACAAGGGCAACTAGTTTATTCCCATGCTGCAATACAAGAGATTCCTGAACATAATATAGGTTGTTAAGTTTTGACTCAATTTCTTCAGGATAAATATTTTCGCCTGAAGGCCCGAGTATGAGGCTTTTACTTCTTCCTTTTATGTAAATATATTGATCCTTGTCGATTACACCCAGATCACCTGTATGCAGCCAGCCTTCATCATCCAGGGCTTTTTCGGTGTCTTCCTTATTCTTATAATATCCAAGCATTAAATTTTCTCCCCGGACAAGTATCTCCCCTACTTCGTTATATGGATCATTGGAATCAATTTTTATTTCAAGCATATCCACGAGCTTCCCGGATGCTCCTCTTCTTGTCTTGTCCCAATTTGCATAGCTTATCAGCGGGCCGCATTCTGTCATTCCGTAGCCCATAGAGAAAGGAAATTTTATCTTCATTAAAAACTCTTCAACATCTTGATTTAAAGGGGCGCCACCAATGACAACTTCTTTGAAATTACCGCCAAAAGCTTCAGTCAGTTTTTTATTGATCTTTTGATGTATTCCTTTATTCACAAAAGGGACGCTCAATAAGGCTCGAACAGTTTTCTTACTGATTGTAGGGAGAATTTGTTTCTTGTAAATCTTTTCGATGATCAATGGCACTGCAATAACTATCGCAGGTTTTATTTCATGAAAAGCATTTATAATAATTTTTGGGCTTGGAGTACGTGTAAGAAAGTGTATGTGACATCCCACAACAAAAGGCCAGAGGAATTCAAAGGCACAACCGTAAGTATGTGCCAGAGGAAGAAAAGAAACAATATTATTCCCGGCATTTAAAGGCAAATTGTTAAGCGCATAACGGATATTTGCAGCAAGACTATTCAATGGCAACACAACGCCTTTGGAAAACCCGGTTGTACCACTGGTGTAGTTTAAAACACCTATGTTTTCATTTGAGATTTTTTCCAACTCAAATTGATCATTACTAAGTCCATCCTCGCCGTATTTCTTGTTATAGAGATCATCAAGTTTACTGAAATTTTTCTTTACTTTTTCCTTATTTCCTTCTATAAGAACACTGTAATCACTCAAAGAAATTATAGCTCTTAATTCCGGCATGGATGCCTCATCCAGATTTTCCCAAATCGCGTCATCCACAAAAAGTATCACTGAATCTGAATGATTGACAATATGATGCATATCGTTTGGATGAAAATCAGATAATACGGGTACAACAACAGCACCGTAAGAAACCACAGAAAGATATGTCATTGCCCAGTTAGCTGAATTTTTACCAATTAAAGCTACTTTATCGCCTTTCTTCACATTACACTGCTCAAACATTAAATGAATCCTGGCAATTTTCCTTGCCACATCTACATAGTAAAATGTCTCCCCTTTGTAATCAGTCAAGGCCGGTAAATCCCAGTTTTTCTTAATGCTGTTCTCAATGTATTCAATAAAGTTTTCTTTGATCATCTTATAAAAATTTTAGCCCTTAAATATAAAAAGAATTTAATAAATGCAA
>JBNJFT010000098.1:4488-8960 GCA_051747065.1 Bacteroidota bacterium
CTGGCCAACCATTCTGCCTGTTGCAAAAACATAAACTTCATAAGTTCCGGGGTCTAACTCGCCCTGAGTGTCAAAATATATGCACAGTTCTTGTTCATTGCCATCGTATTCTACAGTTCTGCTGGCTGTATAAACCAGCTCTTCCCCTTCATGTTCAAATATATTTTCCTCGGAATTAGTCAAAATAAAATCATCCGGCGGGGCAGCAATACGAATATAAAATGTTCTGTCCCCTGGTTTCAGCAGAACATTTTCTTTTATGGTAAAGCAAGTTTTTAGTTTATCAATTTTATTCACTTTACTCTTCTCCTTACCTCTGTCATTCAACCCTACGGTTTTCAGATCATCTATTCTTAGAATTCTCGCTTTTTCTACTTCCCCGGAGAGACTGTCCTTTTCTACCTGAATTTCTTGTTTGCTTTGCTGCGTTTCTTCCAAATTCCTTCTGACTTCTTTATTCTCCTCAGTAAGTTGTTCATTCAATCTATTTAGGGAATCAATCTGTCTTACATAACTTTTCGCAATCTTTCGGAGCGTGCTCAATTCATCTTTAAGCTCCTTTATCTTTGAATAATTAGTAGCTTTCACATCTTTCAACTCAGACAAAAGCCCGTCAATTTTTTCCTGCTCGACATTTAACTTCTGATCTATAGAATCACTCGTAGTTTTTAACGAATCATAATCAGTGCGTAAATCAATAAGATCCGTCTTAAGAGAATCCTTTTCCTTTTTCAGCTCGGTTGTGATTTGTTGGGTTGTTTCTCTCTGATCGATATACAGCCAGGTAATAAAACCTAACAATCCGATCAAAATAATAACTATGATAATAAGCCCTACAGGAGCTCTCTTCTTGCGGGGTGTTTCTCCCTGATTTTGATTTGTGTTGTCAGCCATTCTTTTCTTAATTTAAATTTCCCTCAAAAATAATCTATAATTTGCATTTGCAAAATGAATCGTGAACAAATATTATGAACGCTCTCAAATGCAGTTTATTACGAACCACCGGTTGTTTCTCAAAGGATTTTCTTCTTCAGGTATAAAGACCCTTCTGTAACAATTTCTTTTGAAGGCAACTCATCGTGATTTTCTATAATCGTATAACCTTCACACTCTTTGCCGGTTTTAACCTTGAATGGTTCATAACCTTGTTCCTCTTTAAGAAAAACATGAGGCATTTCATCTATTTCTACTATGGCATCATTTGGTAAAACATGTTGATGTTGCGAAGAAACAGAAATGTCAGCTTTTACAGATGATCCATGTTTGAATTGCTTTTCAGGGTTTTGAACTTCTGCATATACAGGTAAAGTTTGTTCTTCAACATCCACTTTATTTCCGATATTTGCAATCCTTGTTGTATATTCTTTATCATGATTTGATACAAGAGAATATCTTATCTGCTGTCCTTCGGATAATTCGGAAACCTCCTTTTCCGGAACATTCAGGCGTAACCGCAAATGATTCAGATTCATAATCTCATATACCGGACTATCACCGTCAGCCAATTTTCCTGTATTCGAATTCATCTCCGTAATATATCCACCTATTGAAGCGTAAAGATAAATATCCGATATAAGCTCCCCTTCTTTAATCTGATCCGGTTTGATATTCATCATATCTAATTTTTGTTTCAATGATTGTAGCCGTGCATCCGATTCTAAATAATTTGCTTCTGCTTTTTGCATTTTTTTTAATGATGCAGCTTTCTCAACCGCCAATTCTCCCTGCCGCTCGTATTCTGTTTTATAATATTTCGCCTGGCTTCTGACAGAAAGGTATTCTTCCTGTATTCTCAAAATTTCAGGATGAGACAAACGAACAAGTTTCGCACCTTTTTTTACATAATCACCTGTTTCGTAGTAAAATTCTTTGATATATCCTTTAACTGGTGGTATTACTGACACAATATAATTCGGCAATACTTCGATTACTCCTTTACAGGATACTTTCTCCCTGACTTCTTTTTCTTCTATTTTTCCTGTTTGTATCTCTGCTTCTTTTTCCTGACTCTCAGTAAGCGTAACAAACGAATTGTTTTCGCCCTGTCCTTCAGCTTGTTGTTTTACTGCTTCCCGGTTCTCTCCAGGATTATTATTGCAGGAGAATAACAGAAATAAGATGATTACTGAAAAAATATTTATGTGCTTCATAAAGATGACATCATTTAATTAATATAGAACTCCAGTTTGGCTGCAGTTTTATTATAGTCTCTTACAAGACGCAAATAGTTTAACTTAATAGAATAAGCGTTTTTTAAGCTTTCCATATACTCGTAATACTCGATATCTTCATTGTCATATTTCTTCTCAGCCATATTTAGCAATCTATCCGCCTGATCAAGAGCATTATTGCGATAGTAAACGATTTGATCGTGATACGTATTTAACTGATGTGCAAGGTTTTTTATGTTTTTCTCCTGCCTGTTCAGTTGGCTTTTAAATTCGTTACGGTTAATTTGGGTTTGGATTTTTGCTTTTTGGATTTCAGCATTATTAGGTAAAAACCATAGGGGAACAGAAACTCCGAGCATCCAACCATTAAATCCCGTAACATTGTTGATCTCCTGATCAAAATATCCAACCCGTATGTCTGGGAACAATTCCGCTTTAGTCATTTTTAATTCTTGTTTGGACACTTCCAGTTGCTGATCATAATAATCACGGATAAGAGGAGATTTATATCTGCCTGAGCTATCAATTTGATAATCAATCTTATATATTTCCAACGTGTCTCGTTCCGGGATAAGCGTATGATCAATATTTAAAAGCTCCTTAAGATTGTTTTTAGCAATAGCCAGTTTATTAAACACCTTATTCAGTTCATTTCTTGCCTCCATAAATTCTGTCTCAACCTTTGTGTATTCAAGCAAGGCTGTTTCTCCCAATTCGTTTTCCAATTTTGAAATTCGCTTAAATTCCTTGTACAAGTTGACCTTTTTCTGTAAAATCTTTTCTTTGCTGAATAAAAATATCCAATCAAAATAAGCCATTTTTACATCCCGCAAAAGTTCATTTTTTATTAACTCGACATTGGTTTCCTGCAACTTTTTTTCATGTTGAATCTTTTTGCCCTCATAGAACGATTTTAGAGGCGACCCTAAGCTTTGCACCACTTCTAAGCGTTGATCAACTCCTTCGGAATAGAGCTCTCCTCTCCTGTAATCAATTTCTGTTGGTTTTAAATCCAGCAAGCCTTGTTTATTCTTTTCTATCTGTTTGGTTCGCAACTCAGCATTTTCCAGTCTGAGATTTCTATCCTCTGCTATTTGCATCGCTTTTTCTAAATCAATGCTTCGGACAGTATCTGTTTTATATTTTTGGCTGTTTGAAATGGCAGGAGCCAACAAAAGGACTGAAAAAAACAGTACTAAAAAACCATTTTTGGCTTGATTTTTATGTGATATTCCGGGCATAAGTTTTAACATATAATAGCTATTCATCAAACAACCGAAGATACAAAAAAATACACAAATAGTTCATATAACAAACTAAGATTGCGAGGTTAAGGGCTCTTTTCGACAGCGCTTTGAAAATAAACACAAAACACCCAAGCCGGGAAGCAAGGTGTAATAAAGGAAACAGAATGCAGAATGCAGAATACAGAATACAGGATGCAGACACACAGCATCAGTTGCATGATATAAGATTCATTTCATTTCTTGCAATGAGATAATTGAAGTAAATTTTGTTGACTGCGTTAATTGAGTTGATTGAGTTAATTGAGTCGATTGAGTAAACTAAGTGGAGAAAGTGGCCGGCGATGAATAACGCGCCTTTTCCTAAATATACCAATTAACAACAATAAAACAATGCAGCAACGTATATCTACATGATGGAAGTGAATAATTTAACAGTAAGAGTCACATTTTATTCTTCATGAAACACAATAGCCTGGTATTTGTAAACATCCGCATCTTTCCATCCATCCCAGCCTATTCCGGCCTTATCCTGTGCGCAATGCCCTAAAAACTCTTCTTTGTTCCATTTTGTCTTCTCTGCAACCTGTGGTAAAAAGGTTCCGGAATTTGCTCCTTTTTTAATGTATATACCGTCTTCGCCCAAAGCTATCTCTTCCTTTGACTCTATTTTCTGCATTGGTGTCAGAACAGAAATCTCAACTGTTATATTATCCAGTTCTTCGGGTTCCACCTGAGGAAATCTCATATCTTTCGTTGCTGCTGCAACCGCCATTTTTTGAACCACCTGATAAAGAGGAAGCCCTGGTTCAAACCTTCCGACACATCCTCTTAATTCTCCTTTTTTATTCAGGGTGACAAAAGCACCTGTTTCTTCCCTAAGGGTTTCTGTCAGTTTTGATTGATCAACATCAGGAATAACACCTTCGTTTAAATACTTATCCAGCGTTTTTCTGGCAATGCGTAATAGCGTATCTTTTTCTTCTTTATTTAATTGAAAACTCATATCATTATCTTTTTTAGGATTCTCATTATTTTTGAAAAAACCAATAGCCCA
>JBNJFT010000099.1:0-8923 GCA_051747065.1 Bacteroidota bacterium
CTTGTTGTGGATGAGGGTTTCATTTGAACTTAAACCTAACAGGCTTCCAAAACCTGCTAGGTTTACCTATTTAAAAGCAGCGAATTATTGCTGTTTAGCTTTGTTTATCTTTTCTCTGATGATTTTTTCTACATCCGGGTGTTGGTAGGATTCAAATTTGTTCAGTAGTTGGTTAATTGAATCTTCAATGATGATCATCTTTTTATTCTCTTTGTTCAGAAAACCTTGATCCACCATGTTTTCCAGGAACATATCCAACTTGTCATAGAAACCTTTGACATTTAGTAATCCGACAGGCTTATTATGCAATCCCAGTTGGCCCCAGGTTAACATTTCAAAGAATTCTTCCATGGTTCCAAATCCGCCCGGTAATGCAATGACAGCATCGGATAGTTCATACATTTTAACTTTTCTTTCGTGCATGGTATTTACCAGAATTAGTTGAGTAAGGCCGGGATGAGCAATTTCTTTTTGTTGCAAAAAATCGGGAAGTATTCCTATGGCTTTTCCTTTTTCGCTTAAAACTCCATCAGCAGTTGCCCCCATTAAACCAATTTTTGTACCTCCGTATACCAGTTCAATGTTATTTTTTCCTAAGCTTTTCCCGAGTTGGTAGGCTGCTGTTCTATATTCAGGATTATTCCCCATGCTGGAACCACAAAAAACGGCTATTCTCTTCATTCGATTTACTCCTCTCTTTTTGCTTGTATTTCTTCCTTTTGTTTTTCATATTCCTCTTCATCTATTTGCCCTTTAAGATAGCGGCTACGAAGATGTTTTAAACTCGGGCTTCGGAAGTTTCTTCTGTCTCTTTTTCCTATTCTCCTCAGAAAAAGCCATATTATAAGCAGAATAATGATTAAGAGGACCATCCAGCCCAATTCACCTAAAGCTTCAAATTTTTCAAACATTTTTTCCTACAAATTTAATAATTCTTTGGGTATTCAGAACATAGAATTCAGAATGCAGAATTCAGAATGCAATGCCTTCCCGTAGAAGCGGGACAGGTTATGTGGTTCAAAAAAAAGGATATTCTAATGACATATAAGGTTTTCTATCAATTAACTTTTGTATTTTTGAGCTTAATATTGATCTTTGCATTGTTTTTGCCGGAATAAAAAGTGTTTTATAACCTGTTTCAGTAATCACATAAATTTCAATAGATATGAAAGTGTTCATGAGATATTTCGTAACTTTTTTTTGCTTCTTTTTTTTAGCAATATTGTCATTCGGCCAGAAACTTGAAGAAAAAATCTACAAGCCTGAGGTTAAGACAGTACAGGTACAAAAAAAAGGTGACAGTCTTGCGCCTCCTGTGATTCATTTAAATTCAGATGATCAGGTGATCTTAAGCTTTGATGAACTTGAAATAGAGCCTCATTCTTATTCATATAAAGTAATTCATTGTGATGCGCAATGGCAACCCTCTGATTTGATGGAGCATGAGTATCTCTACAGTCAGTTTGAGACTGAAATTCAGTATAGTAAAAACTCAATGAATACCATTATTCCCTATATTCATTACCGGGAAAGTATTCCGAACGATAGAATTGAACCTTCTATTTCCGGGAATTATGCTATTCTTGTGTATGACAATTCTAATCCTGAGGATACGGTACTTGTCACTCATTTCAGAATGACGGAAAGTAAAGTTTCTGTTCAGGCAGGAATGGAACGCATCAATGAGATGTCTCCAGATAAGCCAAATCAGGAATTAAATTTCTCAGTGAACACAGGTTCGTTTTCCATACAAAATCCTTATCGGTCGGTAAAAGCAGTTATAAAGCAAAACGGACACAACACCCGGTTTATTAGCAATGTGAATCCTTCTTCTTTTCAGGGAAATAAGATGACTTACCGAAATATGGAAGAATTAAAATTCAAAGGAGGCAATGAGTTTCACCATTTCAACTCTAAGTCAGTAGAATTTGCGGGGAAAAATGTAGAACAAATAGACTTCGTTCAAAATAGATTTCATTTTAAGCTTTCACCCGATAAAAGCAGAACCTATAAAGATTATAAAAGCAAAAAGGAACTGAACGGAAAATTTCAAATAGACAAGGAACGCACAGATTCTCCTCACCTGGAGGCCGATTATGTTTATGTTTATTTTACTCTAAAGGATGAAACGCCAGAGATGAGCGGCGGCAAGGTATACGTAACAGGAGGATTTAATAACTGGAAACATTCTGAGAATACAGAGATGAAATACAATTTCGACCAGAAAGCCTATGAAAAACGTGTTTTGCTAAAACAAGGATATTATAACTACAAATATGAGCTGGTAGATGACCAGGGAGTGCAGGAAACCTTTTATTCGGGAAATCATGCACAAACGGAAAACGATTATGAGGTTTACATCTATTACAAGGATATATCAAAAGGGTACGACCGCTTAATTGGCCATACCCTCTATAATTCTTCAGATATGGATTATTAACCTTCAAAAATAAGAGAATCGGAAGAGACTCCGAGTTTTTCCAGTGTTTTATTAACATCTTTAGTCATTTGTGGAGTTCCACAAACATAAAAATGTTTACTATAGTCGTCGATATGTTGTTTCAAAAATTCCTCATCGATGTGCCCATGGTGATAATCCGGATTTTTTTCGCGGGTTAGAGTGAAAATAGCATCGTCCCCCAATATTTCTTTCAATTCATTTTTAAGAATAATGTCCTCCTTAGTCTTATTAGAAAAGAACAGTTTATTTCCTGCAACTTTTCCTTCTTTCTTTAATTGCCTGAAAATAGCGATAAAAGGAGTTATTCCTGCTCCGCCGGCAATAAAGTAACCCGGGCCTTTATATGTTATAGCGCCCCAGGGGCCATTAATGATCAGTTCATCTCCGACTTCTAAATGATCCATCTTATCTGTCACCCCATGTATATTGTTGTATATTTTAATGATAAATTCCAGGTTTTCATCCTCGTTTAAAGAAGTAAAGGTAAAAGGCCGTTTTTCTTCTTCCATCCCCGGTTTGTTAACAGATACTACAGTTGCCTGGCCAGGTGAATAAGTCAATCCTTCCGGCTTTTCTGTAATGAATTCTTTTACATCGTGAGTTATGTGCTTTATTTCCAGTATTTTTACTTTATGATCCATGACTTTTATTTTTTTATTTAGTAATTTATATTAAGAATGTATTACACGAACAGAGGAATTTTGTTTTATGAATAATTCAGGTTATATAAGTTAAACAATTTATAAAAAGAAGGCAAATTTCTGCTAAGTATCTTTTGTAATTCAAATTATAGGCATTTTAATCTTTCTGAAGGATTTCGAATTCCACTCTTCTGTTCATTTCTCTGCCTTTTTTCGTGGAATTTGGAGCTATAGGTTTGTTTTCGCCATATCCGGCTACTTTGATTCTTTCTTGTTGAGTTCCTTTTTCAACCAGGTATTGTTTAACAGATTTAGCCCGTGCAAGAGAAAGTTCCTTGTTGTATTCTTCTGTGCCTGTGCTGTCTGTGTGCCCTGCTACTTCAATTTTTAGTGACGGGTGCTTTTTCAGGAACGAATAGACTTGATTCAGCTCTCCTTTTGAATCGTCTGTAAGTCTTGATTTATCGTGCTCAAAAAATATATTGTTCAAGCGGACTTTCGCTCCAATACGAACTTCTGATAAATAGATGTTTCGTTTGAGTACTTGAGCTTTGGGGTGTTTTTGCAGGTCGATGTGAATGCCTGCCGGCATATAACCTTCTTTTGTTGCTGTTAACCTGTATTTTCTGTCTCTTTTTAAGCTGAAGGAAAAGGTGTCTTTTGCTTTTACTGAATCCATTTTATGATCGCTTTGTATGTCGAAACAATCTACATTTGCCGAAATGGAGCTGCTGTCTTTTGAGCTCAGTATTTCGCCTTTTACCCTGACAGAGCTGGGGGCATCTCCTTCGCCAAGTAAATTAACGATTTCCTGTTCTTCATAATCGGAAATATTGAAATGGATTTTACTGTTTGATTTACCGCCATGTAAGGGTTTAAAACTAATTTTTATATTTCCTTTCTCTCCCGGGGCAATTTGCGATTCTGAAACGGACTTTCCGATAGTGAATTGCTGTTTTCCTGAGCCTGATAACTGCAAGTTCTTGATTTTTAATGGATAATCTCCGGTGTTTTCTATCAATGGAATTATTGTGTCTGTTTTTTCATTTATTTCAACAAGACCAAAATCAAATTTGCGATTTAATATTCGGTAATCGGGTTCAATGCCTCTTCCTTTCAGTTTCTTTTCAATCGACTTTGTTGCAGAAAAAGCGGATATCTTTGCCTGATAATCTCCTCTTTCTTCCGGCGTAAACTGTAATTCTACGGGAACGGATTCATTTGGAGAAATTGTGAAATCTCCCACAGGGGAAATCAATTGAAAGTTATTTTTGTCCTGTCCTGAAATTTTAACATCTTTAACATATACCGGATGCGATTGCGTATTTTTAAAATAGGATTCGATTAAAGTATCGGAAACTTTACCCGTGAGTTGAGGCTGAAAGATGATGTCATTGATTTCAGGTAAAGGTGAAATAATAGTGAAAGTCTTATCAGACATATCTTCCGTAAAAGGGCTTTTCTTTTCTATGCCCCATATCTTAATGTTTTTTTCTTTGTCAGCAGAAATAATCCTGTCACCGGAATGATCAAAATATGCATTGAGAAACCAATTGCCCTGGTTTAGCTTTTTAAATTCCGCTAATTCCGCGGATTTGGTATGATAAATACGAAGGGTTCCATCTTTCGAGGCAGTTACAAAATGTTTTCCATCCGGACTGAAGGATGCTGTAAATACTTCTCCATTGAAATCATCAATTGTTTGAATATGTTTTCCGTTATTTGTATTCCATATACGAACAGCACTGTCTTTGCCTGCAGTGATTATTTTTTCACCATCCGGGCTGTATTCAACATCATGAACCCAGTTTTTATGTGCCAGAATAGTCATTACTCTTGAATATGTGTTTGTATTCCATATTTTAATCCTATGGTCGTCACCTACCGAAGCCAGGTATTTACCATCAGGACTTAGGGCGATGTCCATAATCCAGCCTGAGTGGGCTTTCAAGCTATAGTCGATCTGTTTGTTTTTGATGTCCCAGATTCGGATAGTTCCGTCATCCCCGGCAGTAACAATCTTTTTTCCTTCTTTTAAAAACAATGTTTTATTTATCCCCCAGCTGCTTTTCCGAAAGATATTTTCTTCCTCTCCCGTTGATACATTGAATGTTTTTGCTGAACCATCATCGCCGGCTGTTACAATTAAATCGCTTTCCGGATTATCGGAGATGTCATAAATCCACTTGTTATGAGCTTTGAACGTGTTTATATGTTCTCCGCTATTTCCTTCCCACACGCTTAAACTGTGATTATCGTTCATCGATAGAATATACCTGTCGTATTTTATAAAACGGGCTTTATGTGCTTTATAATCCCTCCCTTGCGGGGAATACAGGGATGAAAGATGGAGATTGTCCTGTGATTTTTCGTCAGGGCTCACCTTTACGCGGTTTTTTGTTCCCGGCAACGGAGGCACTTTCCAACTTGTTTTTAAGCCATCTGTTTCTGAAATTGATGACCAGGTTTTTCCGTCATCATCTGAGAAAGACAGGGCTACCGTATCGTTTGCAGTAACTCCTTTCCACGAGATCGTGGTATCGATTCCTGCAGTCAGGACTTCTTCGCCATTTGGTTCAATTAGTTTTAAAAGAGAAGAATCCGGGGGTGTTTTTCCGGCTTTTAAGTAGATATTGGTTGCGGGACATTTATTGTTTTTTATGGACAGATGAGTAAAGCCGGCGCTTGAGTTTTTGCTGTCTAAGCCTATGTCTATGGAATATCTTTCTCCTCTATTCAGGTTATCAGGCAGGTTGTTTTTATTCGACAAGAAGAAAGCATTTTGTTTATTAAACTCAAAACTTTCTATATTAAAGTTCCCATTTTTTGCTTCTATTTCAACTGTTTTAAGAGAATCTTCATTTGGAGTGAACGACAGATATTTAGGAAATGCCATAAGACGATGAATTTGATTGGCTTTCAGATTGTATTCCTCCATCGCCTGACGTTTCGATATATTGAATGATGCTGATATTTTCTTCCGGCAACCGGCATTGCTTCGCCATTTGATTGTTCCAAAGCTTGTGGACTGTGAGGTGTATAATATCTCTTTATAAATTTGTTTGGCTTTTTCTGCAGAATTGACCTTTTCGTAGAATTTTCCTCCTGTTTGAGCTGCGATATCTTTTAAAATTTGAGGCATTTTCATCTCAATAGTAACAGGGTAAACTGTGATGTCGTATTTGTTTGCCTTTTTTATGATGTTTCTCTTATCTCCTTCCCCCAGTCCATCGGAAAGAAAAATAACAACTTTTTTGTGTTTGCCGTGCTGTGCTATATTTAGTGCTCCTGCATACGGCATTGAAAAGCCTGAGTTATAATTTGTACCTCCTCGGGCTTTTAATGAATCAATAGCTTTGGCGAGTTTTTTTTCGGAATATGAGAAATCCCGGTTCAGGTAATTTAGGTCATCAAAACTTGTAATGGCACATTCAGACTGTTCCAGCGGCAGTATTTTCAGAAATTCTTTCCCGGCTTCCTTTGCTATGTGCAAACGCTTTTGGTTCATTGAATGCGACACATCAAAGGACAGGACTATGGATAGTGGCTGCGGAGAGGTTTTTTGAGGAGGCTGAATGCTTATAAGATTGGCTAAATTCCCGTTTTCTTCAATATTGACAGCACTCTTATCAATCGAATGAATTTGATTCCCGGAAGAATCACTCAAAAGAAAATTGGCCGTTACAATTGGAAAGTTTTCTGCGTCTATGTTAAACACCCTGAAATACTGGGCTCTTGATTGAACAGTAAAAATAAGAATTAAAACCGTACTTAAGAGAACCGGGAGGGTGAATTTCAGTACTCTTGATAATCTGATGGAATGTTTACTGATTTTATTCATTATCCATCAAAGGTAAAAGGATATTTTTAAAAATTAAAGTGATGTAGTGTCTCTCCGGAATAATGTGTAGTGTTTGAAATTGTATGTTTAATTATATCATTCCATCGACTTCCCGGTTTAAACGATCGAAAAAATTCATCATAAATTCATGGCGTTCCTCAGCTATTCGACTCCCTTCGGTGGTTAGCATTTTATTTTTCACATACTGAAGTTTAACGAGGAATTCATTGTAAGCTGTGTCTTCTTTAGAGTAGCGTTCTACTTTAGCCGGGTCGTTATCTTTGTAATGTAGATGTGCTCCGTTTTCCCCTGCAAACAAAAAGGCTCTGCCTATTCCGACGGCTCCAATCGAATCCAGTTTGTCAGCGTCAAACAAGACTTTTGCTTCCAGGCTTTGTGGAACCTTATTGTCCCGGAAACGGTGTGTTTCAATGCAATGAGTGATCTGTTGAGTTTTTTCCTCCTCAAAGTTTTCTTTTTTTAATATTTCAGCAGCCATTTTGGCTCCCAATTCAGCATGACAAATTTTTCCGTTGGATTTATCTTCTTCTGTCCTTCCTATATCATGTAAGTAGGCAGCCGTTTTGACAATTTCAATATCTGCTTTTTCTGTTTTTGCTATGTGCTCGGCAATTTCACTTACTCGTTGTGTATGATCCCACCTGTGACTGCCTTTGGCATTTAGAAATTTATTTTTTGCTATTTCGATAATTTTCGATAATTGATCCATAATTTATTTTTTGATTGCACGAAAGTAATGAATTTAAAGTACATAATTAATTTCTAACGAATTTAACTTTCACATTTAAAACGGTTATTCTTCTATTTGCGGCGATTAATAAATTGAATTGCTATAAATTGAAAAAACATTTAACTTGAATTTTTAGAATCTATTGATTTAATTTATAAACCATGGAATTCCCTGAAATAAAGAAGATTAGCAGGCAGTTGAATGATGTGCTTCGAGGGAAAAGGTTCATCGATATTACCTTTAATGAAGAAAATAAAAACCTGATTAAACGGGGATTTGTTAATCTTCATAAACATGATATAGTGGGTTTAACAATTGAAGAAGTTTTTCCGAGAGGACTGTATTCAATTGTAAGGTTTGAACAGGGTGAAAGTCTTGTCTTTGGAGATCTGTCAGGTAAAATTCTTTATCACCCCAATAAGAGCAGTCTCCCGGGTAAGTACACGATACTGTTTTCTCTTTCAGATAAATCATTCCTTTCTTTGCATGTAGAAACTTATGGCTTTGCTTATGCCCTCGATGATACTGCTCTGAACAACCACAAATATTTCGGAAATCAAGGATTAACACCGGTTGATGAAGGATTCTCTTATGCTTATTTTGAAAATGTTTTGTCGAGATATTCAAAACATTCCATAAAGAAATTACAGTTTATTCAGGATTCTATAAGTGGTTTTCAAAATGGCTATTTTCAGGATATACTCTTATGTGCTGGTATTCTGCCTTATCGGAAAATTTCAAAATTGGCAGGTGAAGAGAAGGTGAATCTTTATAAATGCATTGTTGAAATCATACAAAAAGCGATTGAGCTTGAAGGGAGTATAGATGAAGTGGATATTTTCAATCATCCGGGAAAATATAAGAGAATGATTGGAATGCGGATAAAAAATCGTTTCTGTCCGCAGTGCGGAGATGTACTTGCTATGAAAAATATTTTGGGTTCACCTTCATACTTTTGCATGAATTGTCAGCATTAGGGTGTGTCTGTTTTTTTAGAAAAGAGGTGAGCGGAATTATTCGCTGTCGCTCATGAGATCGCTTCGCTAAGTTGCAAATTCCGCTTAGCAACAGCGCATCCGCCCCCGTTCCATCAACAGCCAGGAAAAAGTTACGATCTACCTTGCAATTTGAATTGTTAGGTGGTTTTTTACTCCGGTTTTTTAGCCGATGTTTTCCGGGCTCACTCAAAAGATCGTAACTTTCCGCTTCGAACCCGGAACCCGAAACCC
>JBNJFT010000100.1:0-2795 GCA_051747065.1 Bacteroidota bacterium
ATTTTTAATTAGTTTTTTTGCTCTATCAGCTAATAGCTAAAAACCAAAAACCAAAAACCAAAAGCTAAAAGCCAAAAGCCAAAAGCCAAAAGAAAAAAGCCACGGAAAAACGTATAAAAGGGGAATTATGAGTATGGATTAACATTCTTCCGGGGCTTATGTTTTAATTATTCGAAAATCGCTGCGTTAGGGCTGATTCCTACTTTTGTGGAATCGATTAAATTGTTTTCATTATCATAGCGAATAGCATAACCGCTGCTTTCACCAGATATCATGAAATAAATATTTCCGTTTTCCGGATTCACGTCCAGACCATAAGGAATTGTTTCAGATATAGGAGTTTCAGGAATAGTGCCCGAACTTGCATCCATTTTATAGACACCATCTGGTCCGGTATAATAAATATATTCATTATCCGGGCTGGTTGCCAGCAGATAATTTCCATTTGTGGTAATCTTTCCAATATCATATGTTGTTGTGCTATTATCAGAAGTGTTGATTTTTACCAAATGTGAATTTGTAGGTCCACCCTCTTGCCATGAATTCAGGCCTTTACAAAATACCCAAAGATTACCATGCGCGTCTTTGGCTATGTCGGTTGGAATTTCTTTAACTTCAATTATTTCACTTACTTTATCATTAGCTATGTCTATAACAGAAATTGAACTATCAACACTCCAACCTCCACCATTAGTTACATAAACATTGCCTTCAAG
This sequence comes from Bacteroidota bacterium, assembly GCA_051747065.1. GTDB lineage: Bacteria > Bacteroidota > Bacteroidia > Bacteroidales > UBA12077 > JAGXLC01. The sequence continues at coordinate 717 of JBNJFT010000100.1, forward strand.
CTTAACCATTGATTCCGGGCCTTTTCCTACTTCAATGGTATCGATAACAGAGTAATCACTCATGTCAATCACAAATACGTTTCCATTTCCTCCATTGGCTGAAGATCCATTGGTTAGGTAACCTTTGTTATCATTAATGCCCAGAAATTGTCTCGGATAACTTAGATCTTCAATTACACCAAGAGATTCAAAGGTTTCTTTCTTAACAATTTCAACCTTTTGAGAGTTGTTTACAACGATAAAGCCTTTATCTCCGCTGAATGATAGGTCTTGTACAATATACCCCAGATTCCAGTCATTATTGCTGGAGAAATAATTTTGAACGGTTTCTCTTTCATCGGGGTTAAAAAGCGTAATAGAACCATTTGCTTCCATACCCCCCTCATTTACAATATAGATACCTTCTGTGTTGAGTTGATCATTGCCATCATCTTCTTCGCAAGAGATAAATGATAATGGTATAAATGTCATCAAACTAATTATTAGACTTTTAGTGACTTTTCTTTTTGCATTTCTTGTTTTCATAAAAATTGATTTTATTTATTGAATTTGACATTAATTTTAATATAATAACCTCTTCCTGGCATAGGATATCCTCTGACAACCTGATATTGCTTGTCAAACAGGTTTTTAACTTTTAACTGGATGCTGCCAGAGAAGTTTTTGTAATTTACTTTTCTTGTCATGTATGCATTAAAAATAGAATAGGCCGGAAGACTAAAACCTAAATGTTCTTTTGTGGTGTAGCGTAATCCGGTGAAGTTCCATGATCCCGCCAGGGAATATTTTTTGTAGTTTACGTTTATGTATTGCTTGGCTCTGTTTAGAGGAGTGTATCTTAACTGTTTTCCGTTGACATCTTCGTTATCAGAACCTATATTAGTTGAACGCGTTAAATTATAAGTGCCTTTCCAATAAATTGACACTGGTTCTAATGAGAATCTGGCATTTGTTGAAAATTCTATTCCCCGGCTGAATATCTGATTCAGATTTTTCGCATAGTAAACGCTGTTTTCCGGTACCCAGAGAATGTAGTTTTTGATTTTTAAATAGTATGCGGTTAAATCTGTGGAAAATTTTCTTAATACTCCTTTGTCTTCAATTACATAGCTCAACCCGGTTTCTGCACTATAGCCTTCTTCAGGTTTTATATCCGGGTCGCCTAATTCCGGCCAGTATCGTTCATTGAATGTAGGTAGTCTGAATTTTGTGGAGAAGTTTCCCCGGATAAATAATTTGTCTTTTATCAGTTTGTAATTTCCGCCAATGCTGTATTGGGTTTTTGGATCGGTTTCATTGTTGAACTGTTGGCGTATAGAGAAATTGGTATTAAACTTGTCATACTTTACTTTAATAGCGCCAATGAAAGCTAAGCGGTTACTGTTTTGAATGTCTGTGTCGTAGGCATCAACTTTAGCAGACAACAACGAATATTGTGCCCCTACATCAAATGTTATGTGGTCTGATAAATAAACTTTATAATTAAGGTCGTTTAGCCATTTGTTTGTTTTTATAGGAGAGTACACCATAAACGAATCGTCCGTTCCGCTTCCTTTTTTGGTATAGAGTTGAGAATGATTAAAATACCCGGTTTTGACCTGTAATGAAGAATTGTCGAATACATGTTTCCATTTGGTATACACACGAAAGATACTGTCTTTTTGATTTTCTTCTGTTCCTGATGTGCCTATTAAAGCAGGGAGTGATTTATGTTTAACCTGGTACCAGATACCGGTTTCAAATTTATTTCTTGCAGATGGTTTCCAATACGTATTACTCATTAATCCATAATCCATCACATCATTATTCTTTCTTCTTTCTATAGTTGGGTTTCGCTTTGCATCATCCAGATATTGATAATCATTAGTCGCCTGGTGATAGAAACCTTTTAAGCTTGTTTTGATTTTATTCGTGCCTAACTCGCCTGATAATGAATATTTCTGGTGGTCCCAACTACCATATTCACTTGATAAACTAAACCCTTGTTTTTCTTTCCAGTTCGCTTTGTTGTCCATACTTATCGCACCGCCAAATGTTCCGCTGCCGTAAAGCGAACCGGGGGCACTTGGGGTAATAGAT
>JBNJFT010000100.1:2895-8712 GCA_051747065.1 Bacteroidota bacterium
CCTTGTTTTTCTTTCCAGTTCGCTTTGTTGTCCATACTTATCGCACCGCCAAATGTTCCGCTGCCGTAAAGCGAACCGGGGGCACTTGGGGTAATAGATATCTCATCTATAAATTTGGAGTTTCCCAGTGACAGGTCCGATTGCCCCAAAGTTATTGAATTGACAGGAAAACCATTCCAGTTCACCAATGTATGATTCGAGGTCGTACCTCTGATGGAAGGAGTGGCTAAAGATCCGGCACTTCCGTTTGTCTTTATAAATATAGGTGTGGTTATTGAAAGAAGTTCGCTTAATTCAACATCCGAATGATTTTGTAAAATTGTTGTGTCAATTTCGTGCGTCTTAAAGTCATTGGTGTAGGCTTTCCTGTAGTTGCCAACAACTTTTACCTGTTCTATTTCATGTATCTCTTTAGAAAACTGAGCATATAATTGCCCGACAGATATGACAGACATTAGGAATATAATTGTTATCCCAACGGCAGCTTTACTAATTTGATGTTTAATCAATTTTGTTTTAAACATTTCAAAACGTTTCTACAGAATACTTTTCTGCTAAATGATTAAATCCATCAAAGCTATTTACGGGAGAAATGACAAGAAAAGGTTTTGAGGCTTTTCCCGACCACAGCTTTTTACCCGCAAGCTATGATGCTATCCGTGTTTTGGCAGGTTTCCTGGCTCGTTCCTTACTCTTTTCAGAGTTCGATTTTACAGCCTTCCCGTCCGGCATTTGACGGACAGTGGCAAGGTTGGTAAAATCTTTAAGGAACTCACAGTAGCGGGTACTGCCCCGGAATTTAACCGGATTCCCTTTTAAAAAGGCATATTCGGAAGATATGCCTTTCACCAAAAACACTTTTGCAAAATTAAGTATTTATTATCTCATTGCAAATTTTTGAACAGTTTTATATGATGATTTTACAAATTGGTGAATGGAATCAGCCTTGTACGTATGTTTTGAATAATATATTAAATGTTTTTTCATTTTATTGTGCAAAAAATATTTGATCAGTTTAAAATTATGGCCGAGCTGAATTGTTAGATACAAAGGCATTTCATATATGTTTTGAGTTGCAAGAGTGTAAAAAATCTTGTATAAAAGATTCTGTACGAATATTTATGTATGGACTGTTGGCTTATATTGTAAACTTCTGTGAATAAGTAGAATAATTTGATTTGTGTATTAGTTGCCAGTGGATTATAAAACAAGTTGTAAGAAAGAAATGATTTTAATCACCTATGTGATAAATGTACTGTGGCTTAGAGTTTTGTGTGTATTTTTTCTTTCTTTTTTGATGGATTTTCGAGATTCGTACCCAAATTATTTTGTTCTTATATTTAAATTATAGATATTTGCATTGAATAAATAATGAATATATTGGTATGATTCTGTTTATCAAACAATTATAAATTAATGTTGAAAAAATTCTGTAGAAGTAATTTAGTGTTTAATTCTTATTGTATCCCGAAGGCATTTTTTGTCTTAACCAATATAAATATCATTCTCAGGAATTTATATTCCGTTTATTAGCTGAATTCAATTAATACTTTACTTATATAAATCGTGTTCAAATTGTAAGAATTTGACAAAAAAAATATGGATATAAAAAAACTATAAAAAAGGAGGAATTATGAGTATGGATTTAACAAAGATTTCTGAAACTTTAATCGCAGGAAAAGTTGATGAATTAAAAAATCAAACAAATGAAGCTATCGAATCTGGTTCAGAACCTGTAGATATACTGAATCAGGGGTTATTGCCCGGTATGGATGCTGTTGGGCAAAAGTGGAAAGACGGCGATATGTTTATGCCGGAAGTTCTTCGTTGTGCCAAAGCAATGAGTGGTGCAATGGACATTATACGCCCTAAATTATCCGATAGTGAACTTGGAAATGCTGGTACATTAGTAATTGGAACCGTTGCCGGTGACTTGCATGATATTGGTAAAGACCTCGTAGGAATGATGTTCGAGGGTGCTGGATATAAGGTAATTAACATAGGAATTGACCAGCCAAACGAAGAATTTGTGAAAGCAGTAAAAGAACATAAACCTGATGTACTTGGAATGTCTGCACTATTGACAACTACGATGCCAAGAATGGGTGAAGTTATAAACTCACTTAAAGAAGCAGGCATACGTGACCAGGTAGCAGTTACAGTTGGAGGTGCTCCGGTTACTGAAGAATTTGCTGAAGAAATCGGCGCAGATATTTATGCTCCAAATGCTGGTAGTGCTGTTGATATTACCAACCAATATTTTGACAAACAGAAGAAATAAATCTTAAGTTGTTAAATTTCTTAAGTTGTTCATTCTGAGTGTTTTGTATTGCAAGACACTCAGAATGATTTAATTAAATGTTGCAATTCTTTAATGAAAAGAATAGAAAGGAACTTTTTATGAAAATGAATCAAAAAATAAATAAATCCACTAAATTCCGTGTTCTATCAGAGGATCAGATTGAACAAATCTTTTATTCTGCACTGGAAGTGTTGGAAAGAACGGGTGGAAATATTTATCAGGACGAAGCTTTAGAGTTGTTTAGGTACAGCAATGCCGTTGTGCGGGGAAATAATGTAAGAATTCCTACTACAATGGTAGAAGAAGCTTTGAATTATTATCCAAGAAAGATCACCCTTAAAGGTAGAGGCGGAAAGCGTTCCCTGCATTTACAAAAGGATACTGTTGCTTTTGGTACAGGGTCAGACCTTCCGTTTACTTATGACCGGGAAACCGGGAAAAGAAGAAGAACTACTTATAATGATGTGAACAACGCAGGAAAATTGGTTGATGCATTGCCAAATTATGATTTTTTCATGTCTCATGGTATCGTAGGGGATGCGCCAAATCCACAAACCTATGATCGCCACCAGTTTATGGCTATGCTGGATAACAACACCAAACCAATGGTTGTGACTAGTGTCGACGGAGAAGGGTTAGAAGACCTCTGGAAAATGGGTTGCCTGCTTCAGGGTGGTGAAGAGGAATTCCGTTTAAATCCAATGTTTGTTGCGTATATTGAACCTATTTCTCCATTGAAAAATGATCGTACAGCGGTTGAAAAATTACTTTTTGCAGCAGAGAAGAAAATTCCTGCAATGTATACACCCTGTCCAAGTTCATGTGCTACGGCACCTGCAACCATTGCCGGAATGTTAGTGCAATCACTGGCGGAAACTTTACTGGCCACGGTGCTTTGCCACTTGAAGAATCCTGGTATGCCACTTGTTATGGGAGGTGTTACCACATTGCTTGATATGAAAAAATCAACTTATTCTTATGGTGCACCTGAACTTTCACTTGCTTCTGCAGCAAATACAGATATTGCTAAATGGTTGAATCTGCTTATGTTCTCAACTGGTGGTTGCAGCGATTCGAAGGTATTGGATGAGCAAGCTTCAGCGGAACAAATGATGAACTTGTTCTATGCTTATCTTTCTGGTGCAAACCTTATCCATGATGTTGGTTATATCGACCATGGAACAAATGCTTCATTGGAAAGCCTTGTTCTTAACGAGGAGATGATGGGAATGGTTCGCCAGTTCGGAAAAGGCATTAATACAGATAAAGACCATCTGGCACTTGATCTCATTGAGAAACAAGGCCCGGGTGGTGAATATGTAACCACTGACCACACTTTTGAACATTGGAAAGAATGGTATATGCCTAAATTACAGTATAGAGGTGATTATGAAACCTGGAAAGCTGATGGTTCAAAAACTATGTCAGACAGAGTGAAAGAACGGACTGATGAACTTTTGAAAACACATCAACCAGAACCTATCGAAGATAAGTTGAAAGAAGAACTGCATAAGATCATAGCAAATGCCGATAAAAGGCATTCCTAATTGATTCTTTTTTATCGAATCATTAAAAAAATTGAATATGATAAATAATAGAACAAATTATACAGTACAAGAAAGTCCACATTTCGAAATTCTTTCGGAAGATCAAAAGGAAAGAATTTATAACGGAATGTACAGGACATTGCAATATACCGGAGCGAATGTTCACCATGAAGGCGCACGTGAGTTATTTAAGAAAGCCGGATGTAAAGTAGATGGTGTAAGGGTTTATTTCCCACCGGAGGTTATCTCTCAGGCTTTAGCAACTGTGCCGCCAATTACGGAAGTTTTCCCATGGGACGGAGATGAGTCCAAAAAAATAACTATTGAGAAAAAAAGAAGTTATTTTGGCCCCGGCCCAACTCCTCCGAACTTTATTGACACAGACACTCTGGAGCGAAGAAAATATCTGCGAAAAGACGCATCTCTCGTAGCAAGAGTTTGCGATGCTTTGCCTAATATGGGATATGTACAGTCGCTTGGCTCTATTAGTGATGTAACTAATGGGTTAGCTGATGTGTATGAATTTGCCGATATGGTAAGGAATACGACTACGCCAATTATGAGTTGGTCATTTGGAAGAGAAGGCGTACATGACCAGCACCGCATGGCAATTGCTATGGCTGGTGGTGAAGAAGAGTTCAGGCAACGCCCTAATTTTATTTTCTATGGAGAGCCAATTTCTCCACTTGTTAGTGATTATCACGCTATTGATAAAGCAATGTATTGTGCCGAGCACCGCATACCACAAGTTTATAGCCCCTGCGCAATTGGTGGTGGCACGGTACCAGCGACTCACGCAGGACAGCTTGTAGTTGCACTGTCTGAATCAATGGTAGGTGTAATTGCAGCCCAATTAATAAGCCCCGGAACTTGTGTGATTATCGGCGGTGTACAATCTATCCTTGATATGCGTTATTCCATCTATTCTTATGGTGCACCTGAATTGAGCCTCTTAAGTGCAGCTCATACAGAAGTAGTTCATTATTGTGGATTGCCTATGTACTCAACTTCTGGTTGTACAGATACGAAGAAGATGGATGTGCAGTCAGCTATGGAAGCCAGTCTTTCCATTAATGCTGCCATGATGAGTGGCGCCAACTTTGTTCACGATAATGGTTATACTGAGTCGGGCTTGACTGGTGATGTTTTCCAGACAGTTATGGATGACGAAATTATCGCGATGGCAAGAGTGGTTGAAAGAGGTGTTGAAGTGAGTGAAGATACATTAGCTGTGGAACAAATCAATAATGTAGGCCCTGGTGGGCATTATCTATATGAAGACCACACCATGGACCACTTCAAGGATTACTGGATGCCTACTCTGATGGATAGAAACAGCTATGAAGATTGGAGCCAACAAGGAGAGAAAACGCTTAAAGACCGTGTGCTGGATAAAACACGTGATCTGATAAATAACTATGAAGGCCCGAGAGATAAGGTGCCTGCTAAAGCGGATCAGGAAATCGAAAATATCCTGAAGGAATCCGAAGAGCGGATAAAGAAGGAATCTAATAGTTAATCATAAGCCTTAAATAGATTGATATACAGAGGGTAAGCAGTTTTCTGCCTTGCTCTCTGTATCAATTCATTAATTTTAATTGATAAAATTGATATGAACCGATACGTTATAGGAATAGACACGGGTGGTACTTTTACTGACGGGGTGCTTTTACATTATGGCACAAGGAAAGTAGTATCTGCGGCTAAATCACTTACTACTCGTGATGACCTGAAAAAAGGCGTTATCAAGGTTCTTCAGAAATTAGATATCAAAGAAGATTATAATATTAAGCTGGTAGGTATTTCAAGTACTTTAGCTACCAATTCTGTTGCTGAAGGAAAGGCACGTAAAGTTGGCTTAATTCTTATAGGCTATGACAGAGATCTTGTGGAAAGTTATGGTTTAATTGATAAGATGTCCACAGAAGAAATTGCCTTTTTTCAGGGTGGCCATAATGCACAAGGTGC
>JBNJFT010000101.1:0-8412 GCA_051747065.1 Bacteroidota bacterium
ACTATCTACTATCTACTAAGCTACTTATTTCCTCCATTTTTAGGAATTGTCTAAAACTTTACCTTATATCGGATCAAGGAATTTTAATACGTTAATAATTTCTCATTTTTTTTGTTAAATTTGATATGAACACTATTTAAAAGATGAATAATTGCTTACAATCTATAAGTCTAACACAATTTATAAGGAGGATAAATCATGATAAGTAATCTACAGGAAATATTTTCAAGAAGCGCGAAAGGCATGAAGCGATCTGCAATCCGAGAGATATTGAAGCTCACACAAAAGCCAGAAGTCATTTCATTCGGAGGAGGGCTCCCTTCAGCAGAATCATTCCCGGTTGAGGAGCTTAAAGATATTATAATCGAGCTCTTTAATGAAGAGGGAGCTGACGCTTTGCAATATAGTGCGACAGAAGGAATACCGGAGCTTAAAGAAATACTGGTTGAACGACATAAGAAAGAAGGCTTTGATATTGAAAGCAATAATCTTTCTATTACCACTTCATCTCAGCAAGGCCTTTATTTGCTTGGTAAAATTTTTATTGACCCGGGCGACAAGGTGATTTGCGGCTTACCTTCATACTTGGGAGGCATCAGTGCCTTCAATACATTCGGAGCCGATCTTCAGGGTATAAAATTCGATGATAAAGGGATGAGAGCGGATAAACTGGAGGAAAAACTTGAGGAGTTGAAGAAAAATAATGACATGCCTAAGTTTATCTACATTATTCCAGATTTCCAGAATCCTGCAGGAATCACTATGCCAGAATCGAGAAGGAAAGAGATCATTAAAATTGCAAAAAAATATGATGTGCTGATTGTAGAAGACAGTCCCTACCGCGAAATCCGTTTTGAGGGCGAACACCAGAAAACACTTTTCCAGTTAGACAATAGCGGACAGGTAATTACTTTGGGAACTTTTTCAAAAACCTTTGCGCCGGGTCTGCGCCTCGGCTGGGCAATCGGTAACAAAGACATTATTGATAAAATGGTAATCGCAAAACAATCTATTGACCTTTGTACGCCAACACTAACCCAAAAAATTGCTGCCCGTTATATCAAAAAGGGATATTTTGATGTTAACCTTAAGAACACAATTAAGCAATATCATAACAAGCGGGATAATATGATAAAATCCTTCAGGGAATATATGCCGGAAGGTGTCACCTGGACAGAGCCGGAAGGAGGTTTGTTTTTATTCCTTCAACTCCCCGAATATATGGATTCAGAGGAACTTTTTCACAAAGCCATTAAGAAGAATGTCGCCTTTGTCATGGGTAACGTTTTCCATTGTGACGGAAGCGGAAAAAATACTATGCGTATCAATTTCTCATATATGCCGGAAGACAAAACAAGAGAAGGAGTAAAAAGACTGGCTGAAGCTATTACTGAAGAAATGAACAATAAAGGATAGAATTTGATTTTTCTTTTTGCCCTGCCATTAGCTATTGGCTTTTTGCCTTTGGCAGGTATTTTCTTTGTTGTTTATGCAAAGTGGCACGGCAGTTTTGTTTCTACGGATCATTTTTTAACTCCATCATTTTCAAAACATCATATTTATTTTATACATTTGTTAGTTAGGTCTTAATAATTTGTAACAAATATGAAAATGCGTTTACAGTTACTTTTATTTTTTTTATTATTTATCCCTTTTATCTGCTTTTCGCAAAGCCAAAGAAAACTAAAGCGTACTTTTGTTGATGCCGAATATCATTTGCTTTACGAAGAATACGAAGATGCGCTTCCTCTATTTGAAGAGTTATATGAAAGCGGAAAAAAGACGGCAAACATTAATTATAGGCTTGGTCAATGTTATCTGCATATAGAGGGAGAAAAGGAAAAGGCAGTTTCATATCTGGAAGAAGCAGCAGATAATACTACCGGAGAATATGATGTTGGTCATTTTGATGAAGATAAAGCGCCGGAAAAAGTGTTCTATTACCTGGGAGTGGCTTATCGGACGAATAACCATATTGACAAGGCCATAAAAACTTTCAAAACATATAAAGACAAAGTACAGGACGACCAAGAGGAGCTAAAGTTAGTTGATGCAGAAATTGAAGCCTGTAGCACGGCGCTGGAACTTAAAGAGAGACCAACCAATATGTTTGAAAAAAACATGGGGAAAAGAATAAATAGTTCCAATGCAGAGTTATACCCGGTAGTTTCCGGAGATCAAACGAAGATGGTATTTGTAAGGAAATTAAAGTTTTATGATGCCATTTTCTTTTCAAAAAAAGTTGACGGAAAATGGAGTTCTGCAAAAAACGTTTCTCTTGAATTTGAATCCCCTCGCCCGCTCAGGCCGGTTCATTTATCTTATGACGGAGAAACTCTGTACCTAATACGTAATGATAACAATGAATACAATATTTACATCAGTAAATTTTCAAAAAACAGATGGTCTCCGGTAGAACCATTAAGTGACAAAATAAACTCGGATGCTTATGAAATGTATGCTTCTACAACCAAAGACGGCAATATTCTGTATTTCACAAGTAACCGCGACGGAGGATATGGAGGATCTGATATTTACAAATCAGTGAAAGACGAAAACGGTGAATGGTCGGAGCCTGAAAATCTGGGAAGTACTATCAATACCCCTTTTGATGAAGCAGCGCCCTTTATAACTGAAAATAGGGAGAAGCTTTTTTTTAGCAGTAAAGGACATAATAATATGGGCGGATATGACATTTTTTACAGCGAAAAGAAAAACAATAACTGGAGTAAGCCTGTAAATATGGGGTATCCAATCAACACAACAGATGATGACAAATTCTTTTTTCCTGTGAAAAATGGAAAAATCGCATATTTTCCAAAAATAAAACCCGATAATTACGGTAAAACAGATGTCTACAAACTTGAACTTTACAAAAGAGAAAATATTCCGGAGCAAGAAGAAGAATTGGATGTATCAGGAGATAAAAATTAAAAAAAATGAACCTATTCATTCAAATAAGCCAAAGATGCAATGTCCTAATCAATTGCATTTTCATATTCGGGATAATCATTTGTTTTTTACCGAAATATAGTTTTGCCCAGGAAGAATATAAACTCCAGGAAATGTTTAAAGACGCTGAAACCTGGTTTTATTTTCAGGATTATGAAAATTCTTTACCACTTTTTCAAAAAGTACACGAGGTTTATCCCGAAAATGACAACATTAATTATAAAATTGGTTTTTGCTACTTAAATATCGATGGAAAAAAACGTAAAGCCATTCCCTACCTGGAAAAGGCTGCAAAAAATACTACTTATAATTATACACGGGAATCCTTTTATGAAAGAAAGGCTCCGATAGAAGTGCTGTTTTATCTCGGGAATGCATATAGGGTTGATAATCAGTTGGATAAAGCAAAAAAAGCTTATAAGAAATTTGAAGATAAAGTAAAAAACCGAAATTCTATCTTTTTTAATAAGAGTCGCTATGATTTTGAATACCTGCAAAAACAGATGGAAGCCTGCGATGTTGCAAAAGAAATGATGAAGCACCCTGTTAATTATACTGCCGAAAATTTAGGCTTTCCCATCAATACTCAGCAATCAGAATTTAAACCTGTTGTTTCAGGAGATGGCAAAACGCTTGTATATACAGCAGAGAAGAAATTTTACACCGGCGTATTTATGTCAAAAAAAGAAAACGGAGAATGGTCACCTCCGGTAAATTTACTTCCTCAACTGGGTATTGATGGTGATTGCGAAACCACATCAATTTCACATGATGGAAAAGAGCTTTATTTATACCGGGAAGATGAGCTTGAGGGAAATCTATATGTAAGTCATTTCAGGAATGGAGAATGGAGCAACATTGAAAAATTGGGAGAAAATATCAGCTCAAAATACTGGGAGAGCCATGCTGCCATATCAGCAGATGGCCAAAAACTTTATTTTACAAGTAACAGGGAAGGCGGATACGGCGAATTGGATATTTATGTATCAGAACGACAAGATGATGGAACATGGGGTAAAGCTGAAAACTTGGGAAATTCAGTTAATTCAAAGTGGAGAGAAGATACCCCGTTTATTACGGAAGACGGACAAAAATTATTTTTCTCCTCGGAAGGCCACCGGAATATGGGTGGTTTTGATCTTTTTGTTTCTCACAAAACATCTGACGGATGGAGCGAGCCCCAAAACTTAGGTTATCCTATAAATTCTACCAATGATGACAAGTTTCTTTCGCCTGCAAATGGAGGTGCGTATGCTTATCATTCCAGGTTTAGTAAACAGGCAGGCGGAGGAAAAGATATATTCAAATATAATTTAGAAAAAGCAGACATTAAAGATTATTTTGAAGTGGAAGGAGTTTTAACATACAAATCCCAGGAAGATAAAACACAGGAAGATTTCCACATTAATGTGATAAACAAAATTAGCCGGGATACAGTTGCAAAACTGCGGGATGAAGAACTTAAGGCAAAAGATATTACTTTTAAGACTCCCACAGGTGAGAATCATCTGATATATGAATCTCCTAAATTAAAGAATGATAATCAATATATTATTTCTCAGGATTATGAAATCAAAGAAAGGTATTTGGAGCCAAGAGAAACAGCAGAGCTCGAGGAAGAAGAACCGCGAATTAACCTGGAAAAAGATGTGTTCAGGGTTCAATCCGGAGAAGAAAGTTTGAAGATAAAATTACAGCTCAAAGGGGGGAACAAATTGGTCGTAAATACCTTTAGTGAAGGTAAATTGATCAATACAGAAGAATTTTCAATAGACAAAGAAGATTTTACATACGAATATGAACCGAAAAAAGAAAAAAGCAGACTGACATTCAGTATATTTAGTGACAGCATAGAGCTTTTCTCTAAAGATGTAAATGTTAGATTTGATTCACTGAAAGACATGACTGCCGGCAAAGAGTCAGAAGCAAAGTTAAATATTGAAGGAAAAGATGTTGCTTTTTCTCCTGAAAACAAAAAGATTAAGATCAGGTTGTCGGTAGGAGAAGGTTCCAGGTTATTTGTTGAGACTTTTGTTGATGATGAGATAATTAACAAAGAAGAGTTTGATATTGATGAAGATCAATTTACTTATGAATATGAACCAAAAGAAGAAAAAAGCAGAATTAATTTTAAAATTGTTGATGAAAACCAAAACGTAAAAAATAAAGATATCCTGATATCTCATAAGCCAGTTACGAACGAGTTAAAAATGCTTATGGGCAACCTAAATCAATTTAGCTTAGGTAATGTAAGTCGTTTTCTTGAATCATACGATTCCGGTAGCATGCCGCCTGAAGAATTCATGGATTCCCTTTTTAGTGATACCCTGCAGAGTGATGTGAAAATAAAAGATATCGAAACGATTATTTATACTACTGTCTTATTATCAGACCTTAAAGCCGGGGAGGTTCTTCAAAAACTTCAGAAAATGGCTGCCGGCAAATTAGGGGTTTGGCTTAATTCAATATCTTCTGAAGATTTTTCATCAAAAGAAGAGCTGATTGCTTTGATGTTACAAAGTGCTCAGGACAATAGCTTTTCCAGACCAGATATAAACAGCCTTCTGGGAGATTTTCTGGCTCGCGAAAATAGTACTGATACCTTGCATAAAACCTTTAAAGAGCTCGCTCAACTCAGCTTTCAGGAAATTTCAGCAAGACTGGATGAAAATGCAATAGACATTTCGACCCCGGAAGAATTAATTTCATTTTTCAATAACAGCAAAACATACGAATCAAAACAAATCACTGCTTTTCTGAAAGGAACCGAACTCGCTGACATTAAAGCCCCGGCTCAAAAGGAAATTACGAAATATGAAGCTGAAGAACAACCATCAAAAATTATACTTTATATCCTATCAGTTCTTGTTATAGGTTTACTTATTATCTTTATTGTTACATTAATAAGAAGGAGACGATCAAATGATTCTAAAAATTAATTTAATTTATTAAATTTGAGTAATATAATCTATACTAAAAATTATTAAGCAGATTTTGTCAAATAATGAATAAAACTTTTTTTAACAGAATTGAAAATATATAGTTGAGAGTTGTTATGAAATACTTTACCTTATTTTTATCCCTTTGGCTAATATTATTCACAGCATTCGGGCAACAAAATCAAACAGATAAAGAACTTTTTCTTGATGCTGAATATTATCGCCTCTATGAAGAATACGAAGAAGCTTTGCCTTTATATCAAAAATTGATTGATAAAGGGAATGATAATGCACATATCAATTACAGAGCCGGCGAATGTTACCTGCAAATACCCGGAAAGAAAAGCCAGGCTATACCTTATTTGGAAAAGGCTGTAGAAAATATTTCAAAAAAATATAAGGAAGGATCATTTAAAGAAAAAAGAGCCCCGTTTTATGCTATTTTTTATTTAGGCAAGGCATATCAAACTGATAGCCAGCTTAAAAAAGCTCTTTCTGCTTATGAAAAATTTATGAATCGTTTGGAGGATAAAGATCAGTACAATATGAATTTTGTAAATAAGCAGATAGAATCCTGCAAAACTGCCAGGGAAATGATGGAGAATCCTATAAATATTGAAGAGAAAAACCTTGGCAAAAAAATAAACAATTCCAATCCGAATAACAGGCCAGTGGTAAGCCATGACGAGACAAAAATTATATATAACTCAGAACTGAAATTTTATGACGCGGTGTTTATGGCAGAAAAGGATACTGCGGGGAAGTGGAAATCTCCTAAAAATTTAACACCTCAACTTCAAAGCGAGGGCGGTTTTTACTCCAGCTCAATTAGTAAGAAAGGAGATAAATTATTGCTATTCAAATCGAATCCATACAACGGAGAAATTTTTATTACAAATTTTGATAAGGAAAAGGACAAATGGGAGAAACCCAAAAAGTTGGAAGGCAATATCAATTCTAAATTTTGGGAAACACACGCCTGTCTGTGTAACGATGGCAAAACAATCTATTTCACGAGCAATCGTAAAGGGGGAATGGGCGGCCTTGATATTTACTATTCGAACTACGATGAAGAAAATGAAGAGTGGGGACCTGCAAAAAATTTAGGTGAAAAAATAAATACCCCATATAACGAAGAAACTCCGTTTCTGACAGAAGATGGCAGCAGATTATATTTCAGTTCCCAGGGACATGATGGTATGGGAGGTTTCGATATTTTTTACTCCGAAAAAGTTGGGGATGGCGAATGGTCGGAACCTGTAAATATTGGGTATCCTGTAAATACAACCGGTGATGACCTGTTCTTTTATCCTGTGAATAACGGACATGCAGGATATATGGCAAAATACGATGAAGATGGGTTCGGTAAACAAGACATCGTCCGTATTGAAATTTTTTCAGAAGATAATCCTAAAGAGGTAGAACTACAGGGCAATGTGGATATTCTGGAAAATGAAATTCCCGAAAAAAAAGAGTCAAGCGGAAAATTTTCAGTAACAATTGATTCTCTTGATGGAAAAACGCTAAAGCAACTTAAATTTCCGGAAGATACAGATAAGATAACCTTTAATGAAACACTCACTCCCGGCAACTATACCGTTCAAATTGAGGGAGACGGATATCTATCATTGAAAAAGCACATTTCTATCGGTTGGGATTATAACCGTAATACTTTCAAAATCAATGAAAAGCTCAACCCGAAAGAAGAAAAGGTTGCTCCCTTCAGAACCCTTAAAAATGTCTATTTCGACTATGATTCTGATGTTTTAACCCCTGAAGCGAAAGAGCACCTGGCAAAGCTTGTTGAAATAATGAAAGAAAATCCCGATTTGAATGTTGAAATCATAGGACATACAGATGCAAAAGGTCCATTGTCATACAACGAGAAGTTATCACAAGAAAGAACTAATACTGTTACTGAATATCTGCGGGAAAGAGAGATCCCGGCAGACAGGGTAAAAGAGAAAGCAAAGGGAGAAGAATATCCTATTGCATTAAATACTTATCAAAATGGTGAAGATTGTCCGGAGGGAAGAAGATACAACAGAAGAGTGGAGATTAAACCATTGACTTCCAAAGACAAATCAATAATCAGCCAGTACAATATAGTCCCTAATGAATTGAGAAAAAGAGAAAACATTTCATACCGCGTACTTCTTTTTGAAAAGGAGGAACAATTGCCTGAAGATTACTTTTCACAGTACCCTTCCCTAAAAAATTATACGATTGAAGAGTACTATAACGGCAAATATTTCTATCTTCTTACCCATACGCGAAGCCAGGCCAAAGCCATTGATCCTTATCGAAAAGCTGTTAAAGAAGGATTCAGAGAAGCCAGAATTATTTCAAACTATCAACTGGAGGATATTATGAACCTCGATTATTCAAACGACAGCGTAAAAAAAAACGAATTATACACCAACCAGATGATAAAGATCAAATATCCCACGAGAATTGATTTATAACATGATATTAATTAGTCCTGCTGAGAACAGGAAAGTTTCAGCATACATTTAATTTT
>JBNJFT010000102.1:0-8249 GCA_051747065.1 Bacteroidota bacterium
CAGAAAGAGAAGGTCCAAACACATCCAATTGCCGAATAGTTATGCTATCTATTATCTTTCCATGATGCTCTTCAAAAGGATTAAATACCTCATCAATTTCTCGTTCATCAAAAGATATTTTCTTAGGATCTTGTACAATTAATAAATCATGAAGTTTTTTAGTCCATGTATACTTTCCGGCTTTTTTCCTTATTGTGTCATATAAACTGTTGGAATTTGACAGAGTCTCATCATCGACATCAACTCTTATTGAATCATCTGTAAAGGAAGAATCTGTATAAGTAATCTGATTGGAAGTTGTATCAGATTCTGTGGGAGTTTGGCTATATATTTCCAACAAAATAAAAAAGAAAAAGAGAAACAATACAATTTTCTCTACACTCCATCTTCTTGAGTATAAAAAGTCTTTCTTATTATTGCATTCCACATTCCAGACCAAAAATTTACCTTTAATAAAGTCAATAACTACAAATTTAAGAAATTATTCGGTTATTAATAAAATGTTCTACTTACCAGCGTTTTCCTTACCGGATAATTTGGTTCATTTTCCTTCTTAATAAATCATTTGAGTTTATATTATTAATACGATAAAATATCAAATAAAGTTGTAACAAAAAAAAGGGATGCCTCTTAAAGACATCCCCTTCGTTTTAATTATTCAGACTAAATTTATTTCACTTCTTCAAAGTCTACATCGGTGACTTCGTCGTCGTCATCTTTTTTTCCTGAAGACGCTCCTTGTTGATCAGAAGTTTGCTGACCACCAGCTTGTTCGCCACCGGCAGCTTGTCCGCCAGCTTCTTGCTGGGCATTATACATCTCTTGAGATGCAGCTTGCCATGCATTATTTAAGTCTTCCATCTTCTGATCAAGCTCATCAATCTTTTCATTCTTATGAGCTTCCCTCAAGGCTTCCAGAGCATCTTGAATTGGTTTCTTCTTATCTTCTGAAATTTTATCACCAAATTCTTTCAATTGTTTATCTGTCTGGAAGATCAAGCTATCAGCTTTATTGAGTTTTTCAATCTTCTCTTTTTGCTTTTGATCTTCTTCAGCGTGCTGTTTGGCTTCTTCTTTCATTTTGCTAATTTCATCTTCACTCAAGCCTGAAGAAGCTTCAATCCTTATGCTCTGCTCTTTACCGGTAGATTTATCTTTTGCGGAAACATTAAGGATACCATTCGCATCGATATCAAAAGTTACTTCAATTTGTGGTACTCCTCTTGGTGCAGGTGGAATTCCGTCAAGATGGAACCGGCCAATTGACTTGTTATCCTTAGCCATTGGTCTTTCACCTTGTAAAACGTGAATTTCTACTGATGGCTGATTGTCTGCTGCAGTTGTAAAAGTTTCAGACTTTCGTGTAGGTATAGTAGTATTGGCTTCGATCAATTTCGTAAATACGCCACCCATTGTTTCAATACCTAATGAAAGTGGAGTAACATCAAGCAAGAGGACATCTTTCACATCACCACCTAATACACCACCCTGAATGGCAGCACCAACAGCTACAACTTCATCAGGATTAACACCTTTTGATGGTTGTTTCTTGAATATTTTTTCTACAACCTGTTGAATAGCTGGAATACGAGTTGAGCCACCGACCAGAATTACTTTATCAATGTCGTCGGAAGTGTAACCTGCATCACTCAGAGCCTTTTTACATGGACCTTCTGTTGCCTGAATAAGCTCATCAGCTAATTGTTCAAATTTAGACCGGTTAAGTGTTTTAACTAAGTGTTTTGGTACACCATCAACCGGCATAATATAAGGAAGATTAATTTCCGTACTACTTGCACTTGACAATTCAATCTTTGCCTTTTCGGCAGCTTCTTTAAGACGTTGCAGTGCCATCGGATCCTGTTTCAGATCAACTCCCTGATCTTTTTTAAATTCTTCAGCCAACCAGTCAATGATTACCTGGTCAAAGTCATCGCCACCAAGATGTGTATTACCACTGGTAGATTTAACCTCAAAGACACCATCGCCGAGTTCTAAGATTGAAATATCAAAAGTACCGCCGCCTAAGTCAAAGACAGCCACTTTCATATCCTGATCCTGTTTATCAAGACCATAAGCTAATGAAGCGGCAGTAGGCTCGTTTATAATTCTTTTCACCTCTAAGCCAGCTATTTCGCCTGCCTCTTTAGTTGCCTGTCTCTGTGAATCGCTGAAGTAAGCAGGTACAGTAACCACTGCTTCAGTAACTTCCTGTCCTAAATAATCCTCAGCAGTTTTCTTCATCTTCTGGATTATCATTGCAGAAAGCTCTTGCGGCGTATATTTCCGATCACCAATTTTAACTCTTGTCGTATTATTATCACCTTTTACAACCTCATAAGATACCCGGTTAATCTCAGTCTTCACCTTATCATAAGGTTCTCCCATGAATCTTTTGATAGAAGATATTGTATTTGGGGAGTTTGTAATTGCCTGCCTTTTTGCCGGATCTCCTACTTTCCTTTCGCCATCTTCCACGAAAGCGACCATAGATGGGGTTGTTCTTTTACCTTCGCTATTTGGTATAACGACAGGTTCGTTCCCCTCCATTACGCTTACGCATGAGTTTGTTGTTCCTAAATCAATTCCTATTATTTTACCCATTTTTTATATATTTTTAATTCAACTTTTTATTTTCCACTTTCTATTAATCAATCACTATGCCACAAATAATTTTTCATCAAAACTCCAATGTAATTCTCTGTTTTTTAGACGCTTAACCAACAATAGCAACAACAATGACAAACTGTCATTGCTATTCAATTCTGTATTTTTGAAACAAGATATTACATTAATTTGTAGTTTTGTTGCTTGAGAATCATTAAAAAATACAACTATGTCGGCACGACAAAATATAAAAAAAGTTACTACGCATGTTCTGCACGAAATGAAGCTGCGTAAGAAAAAAATAGCTATGCTCACTGCTTACGATTATTCTATGGCCAGAATTCTGGACAAAGCAAACATAGATGTTGTACTGGTAGGAGATTCAGCTTCAAATGTTATGTCCGGTAATGAAACAACCCTCCCGATCACCCTGGACGAAATGATCTATCATGCAAAGTCTGTGGTAAAAGGAGTAGAGCGGGCATTTGTTGTAATAGACCTTCCGTTCGGAACATACCAGGGAAACTCCAAAGAAGCGCTCACTTCAGCCATTCGCATAATGAAGGAAACCGGTGGGCATGCTGTCAAAATGGAAGGAGGCAGAGAAATCGAAGAATCAGTCAAACGCATTCTATCCGCAGGAATTCCGGTAATGGGTCACCTTGGTCTAACCCCCCAGTCAATCCATAAGTTCGGAACCTATGTCGTTCGTGCCACAGAGAACGATGAAGCAAAAAAACTAATTGAAGATGCCCATATTCTTGAAAATGCCGGCTGTTTTGCCATAGTACTCGAAAAAGTGCCTGCCAAACTAGCAGCAAAAGTGGCACAAGAATTAACCATCCCGGTTATAGGAATTGGAGCCGGGAATGATGTAGACGGACAGGTTCTGGTGCTTCATGATATGCTTGGCATTAACCAGGATTTTTCACCAAGATTCTTAAGAAGGTATCATAATTTATTTGCTGAGATATTGGGTTCCGTCCAAACGTATATTGAAGATGTAAAAAATCAGGATTTCCCCAATGAAAACGAACAATACTAATTCAGATTACAATACATATAATATTAGTGTTTTATACGAAGACAATCATATTATAGCTGTTAACAAGACAAACAACGATTTGGTTCAGGCAGATCAAACCGGGGATACTGCATTAATCGATAAAGTAAAAGATTACCTGCAAAAAAAGTATAAAAAACCCGGAAATGTTTTTCTTGGAGTTATTCACCGATTAGACAGACCGGTGAGCGGAGTGGTTTTATTTGCAAAAACCAGCAAAGCACTAACAAGAATGAATCAATTATTTAAAGATAAAAATGTTGATAAAATATATTGGGCTATTGTAAAAAACAAGCCTGAACAGCCAACCGGAATACTCAAACATTATCTTGTCCGTAATTCAAAAAAAAATAAATCGTATTCTTATCCCTCGCCTCAAAAAGATGCTAAGGAAGGAGAACTTACCTATAAATTACTATCAGAGTCAAGTAATTACTATCTTCTGGAGATAAAATTACATACAGGCCGCCATCACCAAATTCGCAGCCAACTTTCCAAAATCGGCTGTCCAATTAAAGGCGATTTAAAATACGGGTTCCCAAGAAGCAATAAAAATGGTGGAATCAGTTTGCACGCCCGAAAAATATCATTTATTCATCCGGTACAAAAAGAACGAATAACAGTAATTGCAGAGCCTCCTTCGGATAGTTTGTGGAATTATTTTATTAAGCAAACATAAATTTATATTAGGCAGGCAGGCGGAATTCAGAATGAAGAACTGAGGAAAAGACAAAAGCTAAATATCAGCAAAATACAAGAACCTTTTCTGGTAAATTAACGTGTTGATAAAAAAAACAGCATTTATAAAAATCTATTGAAAAACCCGGTGAAAATATGGGTCGTTAAAGTAAAAATCATAACAAATAATTTAACTTTTCAACAATAATCAGGTAGTTTGTTGAAAATTTTTTTTGAAGTTCAGACACAAAGATTATTTAGCAACAAAGAATTGAATATCAATTGTTTACAGGCCTATATTTTCGTTAAACAGCTAAGAATGAGTATTTTTTTATATCAATAATTTGAAATTTATTGATATTTTTTGCATTTTTAACAAACAAAATTCATATATTCGTCAACAGAACAAGTTTGATTTGAACTAAACTTGCAAAAGTCTCGAAATATGTTATATTTGTATTAAATTTATTTACTAACCCTAAAAACAGTTAATTATGAACAAAGCAGAATTAATTGATGCTATCGCAAAAGACGCCAATTTAACAAAGGCGGACGCAAAGAAAGCTTTAGACGCTTTCGTTAAGTCAACTACAAAAGCTCTTAAAAAAGGTGAACGAGTTGCATTAGTAGGTTTTGGTTCTTTCTCAGTAGCAAGAAGAAGCGAAAGAACAGGTAGAAATCCACAAACCGGCAAACCAATCACTATTAAAGCTAAAAACGTAGTTAAATTTAAAGCTGGAAGCGATCTTTCAGACTCAGTACAATAAATTTGACTATCCATAATAAAAAAAGGGAGCCCATTTGTGCTCCCTTTTTTTATTTATGTATTTTTACGTGATTTCAACCAGGTACAGGTTAATAAATTTATCAATTCAAAAAGCGATGGATCAGACAAAATTAATAGAACACCTCTCAAATCACGTAACCAATCAAAGATTAGCTCAATTTACAAAAGTCTTATCTCAAAGAACACGTTACATTACAGTAGCACTGGAAGATATTTATCAATCCCAAAATGCCAGTGCAGTTTTACGCACAATGGACTGTTTCGGCATTCAAGATGTTCATATAATAGAAAACAGCAACGAATACCAGATAAATCCTGATGTAACCCTGGGTTCCTCAAAATGGCTTTCAATAAACAGATACAATAAGCAACAGAACAATACAAAAGTTGCTATAAGATCCCTGAAAGAAAAAAATTACAGGATTATCGCCACAACTCCCCATACAAATGAGGTAGAACTAAAAGATTTTAACATTCAGGAGGGTAAAGTGGCTTTGTTTTTTGGTGCAGAAAAAAGAGGAATAAGTGACGTTGTTATGGATAATGCGGATGAATTCCTCAAAATTCCAATGTATGGATTTACAGAAAGCTATAATATATCAGTATCTGCAGCAATTTCATTATATCACATCTCATCAGTATTGAGAAATTCAAAGATACCCTGGCAATTAAGCAAAAAAGAAAAAGATGATTTGTTATTGGAATGGCTCAAAAAATCCATAAAAAAATCCGATCTGATTGTAAAAGATTTTTTGTCTAAAAAAAAGAACATTTAATCACATATTTTCGTATATTTATAAAAAAGTGGTATTTTTATACACGTTTTTTCCAAAAAAAAGAATTTATGAATTGCATAATTATTGAAGATGACCCTTTGTCGATGCGTGTTGTTGAAGAATTTGTCAAACGTACAGATTTTCTGAATTTAAAGCACGAGTTTCACGATGCAGTAGAAGCAATAAATACTTTAAATGTAGGAGAAGAAGACATTGACCTTATTTTTCTCGATATTGAAATGCCGGAAATGACAGGAATAGAATTCCTAAATACAGTAAAAAATCCACCCCAGGTAATTATTATATCCTCTCAGGAAAAATATGCATTAGAAGCTTTTGAACATGAGGTAACAGACTATTTGCTAAAACCAGTTACATACAGCCGGTTTTACAAAGCTGTAAAGAAAGCCCAGGAACAACAAAAAGCAGAAGAAGCAACAAAGCAACAAGAAAATGATGAAATTTTCATTAAAAAAGAAACTGCACTTGTTCGCATAAAATACAATGATATTCTTTGGGTGGAAGCTATGGAAAATTACATAATGATCAATACTTTCAAACAAAAATTTACGATTCACTTTACAATGAAGTCTATTCTCAACCAGTTGCCTTCAGAAGTCTTTAAAAGAGTGCACAGATCGTACATTGTAAACATAAAAAACATTGAGCGGATTGAGGACAATTACATCATGATCAATACAGATAAAGGCGTTAAGCAAATTCCAATCGGAAAAGCTTATAAAGAAAAATTCATGAAAGAGATCAACCTCATTGGAAGGTAAATAAAATTATAATAATAAGACCTATTGCTTTCCTGCAATATTTTCAGGCAACAAATTTTCCGTATATTTCCCCTGCTTGTCCGGAGCTTCAAACAAAATTACATCTATAAAAAAACTTGTCCTGTAAATCAAATTAAAGAAATGTTAATTTTGCCTTTTGCTATAAGAAAAAAAGAATAAACATGGTATCTCTTGATAATGTCCGCGTTGAATTTGATGGCAAGCCTCTATTTGACAATATTTCATTTCTCCTTCAACCAAAAGAAAAAGTTGGGTTAGTCGGCAATAACGGAGCCGGAAAAACTACTTTATTACAGGTAATTCTTGGTAAAATAAAACCTACAGAAGGAAACGTTCATCTGCCGTCAAACCTTAAAATCGGTTATCTCCCACAACAAATTGAATTTACAGATGAACTGGAAATCTATAATTCTGTTTTTAATTCTATCGATGAAATTTCCACTGTAAAGAAAAAACTCGATAAAATTTCAGAAGAGATAACTCACAGAGAAGACTATGAATCTGAAGGATACCTCGATTTACTGAATCAATTGAATGAACTCAATGAAAAATATAATGTCCTTGGCGGCGATAATATTGAAGGTGAGATTAAGAAAACTTTAAAAGGATTAGGTTTTTCGGATGATGATATGTACAGGCCGCTAACTGAATTCAGCGGAGGATGGCGCATGCGCGTTGAACTGGCTAAAATATTATTGCGCCACCCGGATGTGTTGCTGCTGGATGAGCCGACAAATCACCTGGATATTGAGTCCATTCAATGGTTTGAAAACTATCTTAAATCTTACCAGGGGGCTGTCGTTTTAATCTCACACGACAGGGCCTTTCTCGACAATATTACCACACGTACGCTTGAAATAAATCTGGGCAAATTGTTCGATTATAAAGTGCCTTATTCAAAATTTGTCAAAGAAAAAGAAAAACGCATTGAACACCAACGAGCTGCCCACGAGAATCAACAGAAAAAAATTAAGGAAACCGAAGAGTTTATCGAACGATTTCGATATAAATCTCATAAAGCCTCTCTGGTGCAATCACGCATAAAGCAGTTGGAAAAAATGAATGAAGTGGCTATTGATGAAGAGGACACCTCAAAGGTCAACATCAAATTTCCTGAGGCTCCAAGATCCGGCCGTGAAGTTGTTAAATGTTCCAATATTTCTAAATCTTACGGAGAACAAAAGGTTTTAGATCACATAGACCTGTTAGTGGAAAGAAAAGAAAGTGTGGCTTTTGTAGGTAAAAACGGCGAAGGAAAAACCACTCTTGCCAAAATCATTGTCGACGACATTGAATATCAGGGCAATGTAACAATTGGCTATAATGTCGAACTCGGATATTTTGCACAGAACCAGGATGAATTGCTGGACGATAAAAAAACCGTTCTGGAGACAATGGAAGATTTTGCAGAAGGAGATATGAGAAAAAAAGCAAGGAGTCTGCTGGGAGCATTTCTTTTCCAGGGAGAGGATGTAGATAAACGTGTCAAAGTACTCTCGGGCGGAGAAAGATCACGACTTGCCCTTGCTACTTTG
>JBNJFT010000103.1:0-8226 GCA_051747065.1 Bacteroidota bacterium
TCAAGCAATATATTCTCAACACCTTCGAAAAAAAATCAAATTTTTCTGAATCCATCAACACCGCACCCTACAACCGAAAGGAGCTTACTAAGGAGATGGCGAAGGTTTTGAGGGGAACTTATTAGTCAACCACAAAAATCTTTTTGCTCTTAATCAGATTTCCGTTATTATTATATACTCTAACAATATACATGCCTTCAGATAAGCTTTTCACTGGAATTACAGATGATTTTGATGTACTGATTTCTTCCTTCATTAGTCTTCCCTCTGATGAAAATATACTTATGGTGTAATAACTACTTTGATCCTGTTTAACACGGACAGTTATATTTTCCTTAGCCGGTATGGGAGTCACCTCTACATTCCCTTGGTTCATCATGGTTTGTTCCTGTGAAACAACATCTTCCGGGCATACTTTCATAGCTCTGAAATTCAGTTGACCCATATTATTCAATTTCCCTCTCCAACATGTACCGTCGGGTGATTTCATGATAATCCCTTTTTCAATATTATCAATATAGACATCACCGTCAGTGATATGCAATTTTGAGGCGGGGTCGGAATTTCCTACACCTACATTTCCAATGCTGTCTATACGCATCCGCTCGTGCTGCACATCATTACCACCGGTAATAAACTTAATATTCCCTGATGGACTAATTGCACGCATTGCAATACCACGAAACTTGCTCAACAAGTACGTATACCCACTAAGAGCAGGTGTGGCATTATAAGAATATGCAGTCACTCCAAAAGAGCCAAACGCATTATTCAAATCTGTACCGGCACTAAGTATTGTGGCTACATGAGCGTGGTCTGAATTGTTAACATTATTAAGATGCAAGAATTGCCGGCTAAACCCGTCAAGATAGCCTGCATTTCCCTGCAAAGTCAATAAATGCTGAGGGGAATCTGAGCCGATCCCTACATTTCCGTCTTCATAATAAAGTGACGTTCCGTTTTGATTCCATTGGCTAAATACCAAAGTAGTTGTGAAAATCAGAATAGATAAGAGGTAGAGTTTTTTCATAATTATAGATTTTTGTTTTCGACATTAAAAATAAGTAATTTTTTAGCATGAACAAACCAGTAAATTGGATTATGAAGAAATTTTCTTGCGCTCACATTACTAAAACTATCCAAAATTGCTCATCAAAAGGCTGTTGTAAAGCAGCGTTTAAATCTAAGAAGGTTAGAATTGATTTTCGTAACTTTACCATTAGAAGTATGTTTTGCTCCACAGCCTCTGAAAAAATGAGCTTGGCACCCTTTCAGATGCAAATAGAATATGGAATTGAAAATGTCTCGCACATTATGATCGCGCATTCTATTAACCTTAACGAAATTTTAAATGATTTGCCACTGATTATCAGTTAGATTTGTCTGATAACTTTTTATATCAATATATTCTATTTGGTGTTAATCATAAAGATATGAATGAAAATTAGGCTATTCAGCGGATGTTCGTAATGTTATGAACATTGTTTATTAACAATGTATTGCTGTTTTAATAAATCAAAAACAGTCTCTAAGTATTTATTCTTATACCTCAATTTTTCTTTTTAATCTCATTGTTTTTATATCGTCGCGTATATTTAAATCCCGACAGCATATCTTCCTGAAAAGGAATTTCCAGGAACCCACATATGCGCCTCATCGACTTTTCCGGATCGGCTGTTAATTCGCTTAACTCTACAAAAAAAACATTTGATTGCTTTTTTAATTGCGCTTTTACTGTTTCAGCAAGTTTAACGTCTCTTTCAGCATATTTTCGTTTAACGCCGGTTCTGTTGATAATTGACTCTATATTGGCTTCCTGGTCTCTTGAAATAAAAATGATTTTGTCAAAATCATTCATGCTGTAATTGCACATACCTATTACATGCCCCTTTCTCAGTGGAGATATATATTTTTCAAATTTCCGGTACAGCGATATGCTTATTTTACTTCTTTTCTTAAACATTAATATCGTAGGAATTACAGCTTTTGTCCCGATATATTTTTTTGAAAAAATCCGTGTATACGAATCATAATAATCTTCATTAACTAAAGCTATATCCTTATGTGCGCCAACCATCGAAGCCAATAATGAGGTTCCGCTCCTGTGACATCCTGTTATCAGTAACTTTGTTTGCATAAAATCGGTTTTGTTTAGTTAACCCGAAAAACTTATATTATTTAAAAATAGTGTAACATGCTGATAATCTACTGATTATCAAAATATAAAATTTATTAAAAAATTGATTTTCAACTTATAATCCAAAAACATAGAAACGTTATACTTTTAACCTGAACTCATATTCATAATACCCCATTTAAGTTTCAGCCATTTGGAATTGATGCGTGTAACCTTAGCATAAGGCGTTTGTTTAGCTCCAAACCCTCTGAAGAAATGCTCTATTGGTTCCACCATACTACCTTCAAAATCGAACCTTCCCACATTTCCGGATACTTCTGTTAAGGCCTGCCACATCAAACCACTCATAGCTCCGCTTTTTCTGTATTTTGGATTGCCTCCACCCATTAAATAATAGGCCGTATCATTATCCCAAACCACAAATATGGCAGCGTGCAAATTTTCCTGATTATCAACTGCTGAATAAACCCTGCCGGAATTCCTCCGGATACTTTCTTCTACAACATTTTTTATTAAGTACTCGTTTACAGGCACTTGTTTTCGCTGTCGCTGATAAGTCATAGTCGTTGCCCACAAAAGGTGCTGAACATTGTTTACTACAATACGCACCTCTTTAGCTGCTGTTTTAATATTTCTTTT
Organism: Bacteroidota bacterium; assembly: GCA_051747065.1. Classification (GTDB taxonomy): domain Bacteria; phylum Bacteroidota; class Bacteroidia; order Bacteroidales; family UBA12077; genus JAGXLC01. The sequence goes on from JBNJFT010000103.1 coordinate 2,777, forward strand.
TACATTGGAACGAAAACCTTCGTAAACCTTTTCTGTATCAGACAAATCATCTAAAACATACGTATAACGAAAATAACTTTCAAAACCAGACCAGTAAAATGGAAGAACATTCAACATGTCAGGATGAAAATTAACATCAAACCTTGAGTAATCAGGTAGTTTTGCGATAATTTCATTCAAAATGTCTTTTTCTGACGCCAATTTTTTATGATATTTTTGTTGGCTGTTTGTCAGAAGCCAGGGACCCTGATAAGGTGTCAGCGGAGGCATCAGCAAAAAACGAAAAGAGAATTTATGCGTCAGCGCGTAAGGCATTACGGCCAGGATTTGATTGTTATTTCCAAAAACCTGGATAATATCCCATTGATCTGTACCATATACCAAATCAAGCCACCATGGATGGTAAAAAAGCGGGAGACGATTTTCTTCGCAAAATTGCTGATAGCCATGTTTATTATTCATGATGATTTTCTTTTGTTACGTCCCAGTCATAGTCTGCTGCTATACGTGTAATTTTCTTAAACACAGTATCTGGCAATTTTTGGGTATTGGATATATTTACTTTAGGGTCTTCGGGATTTTTGCGTTGTTCGTAATAATTCAAAAAAGCCATGATATTGTTTAATGTTGTTTGCCAGTTCGTTAAGCCGGAATATTGAAACGTCCTGAATTGCCCCGGGAAATGCCGCACCAAGTCAGCCCCGATTGTTTTTTCTGTTTCATAGGCCTGGGCTACCGCCTGCCTTTCGGGCTCATAATTTAATATTTGCAGATAATCAGGAGGACGCACCGACCACCAGCTATTTTGAAGCGCCCGTTTCTGTCGTGCCATGAAAATGGATTGCGCTAAAAAAACAGGGTCTCTTCGGATAAAAAGAAAACAAGCTTCAGGAAACACATCTGCCAATACCTGCAATCGCATGCCCATTTTCAGGTTTTTTATAATCAACGGTTTCTGATGGTAATTGACGATGGCAGTAAAAAGCTTTCGCATTTCCTGTTTCAATTGTTCAGAAACCTGGTGGCCTTGAACATAGTCGGGAGAAGTAGGAAACCATTTATACCAAAAGTATCCGTTTTCACTCGGAGCATTTAGCCCCCGCGTATCTCCATAGTGCGAAGTGAAACTATTATGCGGTTTATCACCAAAGAGTTTTTGATTACGTTGAAAACCTAAAAACAGGTTTTCCCTGTTCATAGTAGTAAAGTTATTAAAGTATAAGCAATTTAAATGGTTTGTTATGAGTTGATAGAAAATAGTAGACCCGGACCGGGGGGCTCCCGTAATAAAAACCAGTGGATAGTTTAGTTCGCCAGCATATTTCGCTATCATGTTCTTTTCCTTTCGGGCGAAAAAGGGCGCAGAATATTTAAACATTCTTCTCAATAAAAAATCTTGTAAAGGCATAGGCTAAGCTATCTTCCAGATGAAATCCGATAATTCATAATCGGGATTTTTAAACACTTTATACAACTCTGCAATGATTGGATAATCTCTTTCTACCCTGTCAAGGCTATATCGGTCTTCACAAAAGACTTTTACAGCAATTTGGCCTTCGAGTAAAACTCTGTTCGAAATAGCTTCCGTAAAAAACCCTTTACCGATGAGCAGACCCAAAGTTCGGTTTCGGCTTAAGTCGTTTAGCGCTGTAAGCGCGAAATCGCCATAACCACAATACCTGAAAATCGTTTCTTCATCCAGTTGGTTATCTTTAAGAATGCTTCTCATCTCATTAAATGCTTTGTTAAGGATAAAAAACCGAATATTCGGCGAATTAAAATGAGCATCCACAATACCTATAACGATGGCATAAATGTTTTTAAGAATACTCAACAGCTCAACTGCTACCATATCAGCAGAATAATCGATATAAAAACCTGTACTTTCAAATATCTTCAGAATATTCTTGTACATCACTTTATCTTTCACCCCTAAAGTCATGGCTGTAGGGATATTATTTATTACTTCCCGGGCAAAAGTGGGTCCTTTTAAAGTACAAACCGGGTTTGAAACATTATTTTCTAACGCCTCACCTATCGTTTTTTTTCTGTCTTTGCTAAATCCTTTTGCCAAATTAATAAGTAATGCTTTTTTATTGATAAGCTTAATGTTTTCGATCACATAATCAACTACAACAAAAGACGGTATAGCCAAAAAGATAAAATCACTTTTGGTCAGCACATCCTTGTTGAGCGATGCCGTCAACCTCTCGGATAGTTTAACGTTAGGAAAGTAGTGTGAATTCTCATGCTGTTCATTAATCGATTTTACAATTTTTTCTTCTATCGATAACAAAACAACATGATTCGCTGTATTTTGCACTAATCTGTTGCCTAATGCCGTAGCAAAATTCCCAGTCCCTATAATACAAATTCTTTGTTTATCCATTTATTCATCCTTATTTTTAAAAAAGCCTTTTACATTCTCTACAAGCGCAGCAGGGTCTTTCCATTTTTTCCAGGCTCCTTTTAATAAACCAATCTCCTCCTTTAAAAAAAAGCCATACAAATATAAGAGAATTGGGTAGCAAACCACTATTACAGTCTTTATTATTGTTCTCCACCAGGCATATTCACCTGTAATATCCGCCATGCTAATCATCCCCAGCCAAAAGGTTCCGCTGACAAACAAAATGGTCAACCGTTTTTTTTCATATGCGATAGGATAGGCCTTTTGGCTTCGGTTATAAAACAAAACACCCATCACCAGGTTGGCCACTACCGTAGCAATTGCTGCCCCGTATATTCCAAGCAGCGGAATGAGCGCAAAATTGAACAAAATATTTAACACAGCAGCAATAAATGTAATGTATGCATTGTACCTGGTCTGTTTCGTGTAATTTAAGCCCAACGAAAACATATATTTCATTCCTTTTAAAACAAACGATAAGGAAATTACAGGGACAATCGTATAAGCAATCCAGTAAGCCTCGTTACGGGATGATAACAGGATGATAACTTCCCGCGAAAATGCTGAAAGCCCAATAGCTGCAAGAAAAAGCACAAAAACCAGGTAAGTAGTTATTCTGGCAAAAAAGGGTTTGGCTGCTTTATCCTGAAATATTTTATATGCTATTGGAAGAAAACCCAGTTGAAATGACTGAATAATGAAAACATTAATTACGCCTGCAATTTTATAACCTAAACTATATATACCTACCTGACTGTAACTACCCAACAGCTTTAACAGGTACCGGTCGCTAATGGTCAGTATCATCGTTGACAAGGTTGAAAAAATCAAAGGAAAACTGTATTGTACCATATCATAAAACACAGCCAGTTTAGGTATTCCTCCTTTCACAGATTTTACAACAAAAGGCAGGGTAGTTAGCAACACGATTAAATTACCCACCGCCTGGCTTGCGATAATGCCCTCTACTCCCATTCCCTGGATAGCTACAAAGTAAATATTTAGCAACAGAACGGATGTAAACTTCACAATGATTATAGTAATAAAGAAAAACGAATATTCATGAATTCTTATCACATCAAGGGTTACTTTGTTTATAATTTCAAATCCAACCCACAGCGACAAGTAAAAGAAATAGACAGCAAATGTTGTATCGCCAAAAAAAAGCATCGAAAACGAAGCTTTGAAAGGCAGCGTAAGGCTCAGGAATATCAGCAGCATAAAAAAGACGGAAATATAAGTGCTCAGGATAATTCCTTTTCGCTTGCCCGCATCGTTCTCAACTGCAACCCATCGCAACATAGCCCGGGAAAGATTCAAACCCAATATAGCCACCAGTAACTGGCTGGTAATTTCCAGGACAGAAAGAACTCCATAATCTGAAGTGGTAAGATGGGAAGTATAAAGTGGAAGCAGAATCAGGCCTATCAGCTTCGTGCTTAAATTGCCGATTGAATATATCCCCGTGTGTTTTGCTACATTTTTAAATTTACTTTCCATTTGCAGCTTGTTCTGTAATTGAAATGATTTGCTTACCTGTTAATGCCTGGTAATCTCTTCGGTATATCTCCTCCAAAACCATCTCATAAAAACGCCCTGAACCAGGCCATCTGTTTTCATCAGCAAACCCATTATGCCATAATAAGGTAAACACGCCGGAAAACCTGGCAACTTCTGTTAAGATTTTTTTTACTGCCTCAAAAGCTTGCTTTACTGTATAATTCCTGTATGCAAATAACGTAGTATCCATCACATTTAAGGGAATCTCCCAAACATGTGTCATTTTGTTTCTTTGATGATCAAACAGGCGGAAAGGTAAACAGTAAGAATTTCTAAAACCCTCATGCTCAGCAAAGCATAGTGTAGTATCATATTGAAATCTATTATCCTGATGAATCTTTAAGGTTTGCGGATTTTTATAAATGAGCCGGTGTTGGCGAATTCCAGCAACCTGAGCAGGACTTATTGCTCTCATCTTTTCCAGCAATTTTCGCATCGCTTCAGGCTGCTCTGCCGAACGTGTTGTTCCATGCAACGCTATTTCGCAGCCGTCTTCATAAAGGGTAGTAATCAACTTATTCACCCTTTTTTCATTCAAATCATAATAAGCATCCTGATACTTTAAATCTTTATCTAATAAAAAGTAAACTGAGTTAAACCCGAACCTTTTTTCCAGCTTTCTGATATCATCAAAATCCCATACAGGATTCTTTCGATTCCAAAATTTCAAGAACTGTATTTTCTCTTCCAAAAGCAAAAGTATCTCTTTTGTAAGTGGGTGATGCCGCTTTGTTAATCCAAAAACCTGTTTTGATTTATAAAGCAAAGAATTTATGGTGTATCGATCCAACCGGTCAACGTCATGTGTAAGCATTGCAACAGGTTTCTTAAAAACTTCTTTTTCCTTATAGCCATGAATCTTATTGATATAAATAAATTTCTCCAATGCTTCGCTTATAATTTTAAAGTAATAGTTCACCAGCGGCAAAGAAACTATACCAAGTCTCTTTTGAAGAGAATACGCATAGGCATATCGGCCAAAATGATCGACTTTATCAGTTTTATATTCCTGATAACCGGAAAGCAGATAAAACGCAGATTTTAATAAATCATGATGAAAAATCACTTTATTCCCTGCTATAGAATAAAACTCTGGCTTATCAGCCACTGGAAAAAGCACCGGCAGATTTTGTATTATCATGACTCTTTCAAAGTCAAACTCATCTTCAGAGATGGTAAAAAAGACTGCTGGTCTATCATCTGCAAGATTTAGATCACCACCAAACCTGAAATACTCATAAAATCCATCTGGCAATTGAACAGTCAATTGAAGATGATACAAAATATAATCTATCTTCTCTTTATCGGGCCAATTCATCCTCCTCCATCTTCTGATACATTTTGGCCAGATTTCGGTGCATCTTTACAATGTTGTATTCATTTAACACCACCTCCCGGCCTCTTTTACCCATTTCTTCCGCTTTCGCGGGATTTTTCAGTAAAGTCATTGCTTTTTCTGCCAAATCATCCGCATTTTCAC
>JBNJFT010000104.1:0-3113 GCA_051747065.1 Bacteroidota bacterium
ATAAACCGGCGATGAATATTGAAAATGTGACATGCAGATATAGCGTTTCATGTTTAATTACGGAAAATACTAAAACTAAAATATTGTATAATTAAATTATACTCATAATGAAAATACTAAAATCTTCTCAGGTAAAAGATGTTGACTCATTCACCATAGAAAAAGAACCCATACTTTCCATCAATCTTATGGAAAGAGCTGCCGGGCAATGCAGCAATTGGATCAAAGTACGTTTTGATCCTGCTTATAAGGTGAATATTTTTATTGGCCCCGGGAATAACGGAGGGGATGGTTTAGCTGTCGCCCGTCAATTATCAGAATGTGGGTATGATGTTTATGTCTTTCTGGTGAAAATATCTGATAAACTTTCTAAAGATTCACAAGTTAACTTTGATCGCCTGAAGTCGCTCGGCAAGGTTGATATAATAACAGTAGAGGCAGCAGATGATCTGCCTGTGGTTTCCAAAGGCCACTTGGTGATTGATGGCCTCTTTGGATCCGGCTTAAGCAGGCCTTTAGAAGGACTGCCGGCAGAAGTGGTAAAATATTTAAATTCCCTCGATGCTGTCCGAATCGCAATTGATATTCCCTCCGGCTTATTCGGGGAGGATAATTCGGAGAATGTTAAAGAGAATATTTTTAAAGCAGATTATACCCTGGCCTTTCAATTTCCGTCATTATCGTTCTTCTACCCGGAAAACGAAGATTTTGTTGGCGAATGGTTTGTTTTGCCCATTGGTTTGAGCCGGGAGAAGATAGATCAGGTCGACTCTCCGTTTTACATGGTTACTAAGAATTTTGTTAAAAGGAACCTGAAGCAACGTAAAAGATTTGCTCATAAAGGGAAATTCGGTCATGTACTTATGATATGTGGAGGATATGGAAAAATGGGAGCCTCTGTGTTAGCTTCAAAAGCTGCCTTGAAAACCGGTTCGGGCCTTGTTACTGCTCATGTCCCCAGATTGGGTTACGATATAATGCAAACTGCTGTTCCCGAAGCAATGATGAGCATAGATTCTTCAGATACCATATTTTCTCATGTACCTGAACTTAGATCGTTCTCAGCAGTAGGAGCCGGGCCGGGGTTAGGATTGAAAAGTGCCACCCGTGAGGCATTAAAAGATGTGTTGCAAAATGCTGGCTTGCCAGTTGTTTTAGATGCCGACGCCTTGAATATTATGTCGGAAGAAAGAGAATTTTTGGATTTACTTCCGAAAAACAGTATCTTAACTCCTCATCCCAAAGAATTTGAGCGTTTGGCAGGGAAAGTGAGTGATCATTATGCCCGAATTCAGCTTCAGCGGGAATTTGCCCAGAAATATGAGGTTTTTCTTGTATTAAAAGGAGGAAACACAACAATTGCTACTCCTGATGGCCTCTGTTATTTTAATGTTACGGGAGACGCTGGTATGGCTACGGCAGGTAGTGGTGATGTTTTAAGTGGTATGATAACTTCTCTGCTGGGGCAAGGTTATACTCCTGAACTGGCTGCTGTTATAGGTGTTTATATTCATGGCCTTTCAGGAAATATTGCATCAGAACAACTAAGTATGGAAGCAGTCATTGCTTCAGATATTATTCAATATATAGGAAACGCGTTTAAATGTATTAGAGATGAAAAATTTTAAATTTCAATTACAGTCTATTATTGGTATTCTGTTTTTAGCTGTGGCATTGAATTATGGCTGTAGAACTGAAGAAGAAGCTACAACGACTGTCACACCCGTAGATTCGACAAGTGAATATACTGAAGGGAACCTAATCTATGGTTTACCCCGGACTCAGCTCTATTTTGATATTCAGTTAATACGCAAAACAATTATACCAGGGCCATATCATTCTTATGGTAAGAAGCTACTTGGAATTTCTTCTATTCCGGATAAAAAGAAATTATTGTGGAGCATTGAAGATATCTGTATCAAAAAAACTACAGAGCTTGACTATGAACAATTATATGAAGTTAAGCCGGGGGGAGAATTTTCAATATCCCAACATAACTTAACAAAAAAAGGGTGGATTATGCCTATAACTAATGACTTGGAGTCTTTACCCGGTAATGATTTTTATCCTCAAACAGAATACCCTAAAGGAATTGTTTATAAAGATTTAAGTGTCAGGAAATTTGTTGGTGAAGAAACAAAGACAGAGTATAAGAATGTTTGGAAAGACTCTTTATATGCCAAAGTTCCTGTGAAAGAAACTAAAATGGTAAAAAAATCTGCAAAAGAGAAAGCCCGTGAAGCTGCAAGTTTTATTTTTATGATACGGGAAAAAAGATTTGAGTTGCTATCAGGTATGTCCGACTTTTATCCCGAAGGGAAAGCTTTAGAAACAGGCGTTGATGAGTTGAATAGACTGGAGGATTCTTATTTGTCTCTATTTACCGGAAAAACTTATACAGATACTATAAATTATACATTATTTATGGATCCAAATCTGAAAGATACCGAGGATGCTAATATTCTTTTCCGCTTTTCTGAGAATAAAGGGCTTTTAGAGCCTGGCAAGAATGATGGCATACCAGTGTGGGTAGAGTTTGAGATTCTGGAAAAAGGAGGATTGCTCGAAAACTATTTCAGAAATAGCATTGAATCCGAAGAATCCGAAAAATCAGACAATTTCTTCTATCGTTTTCCAAGTCATTCCTTAGTGAAACTTAAATATGGAGATGAGTTAATCTCTAAGAAATACATTGACATCTTCCAATTTGGGCCACTTGTAAAAATTCCATCTGCCTATCTGAATGAGCAACAGATTATAAAATACCATAATAAGGAAGAAAATGATTGATGGTAGATAGTAGATAGTGTGTCGTTATTGGCATAAAACGCTTTTTATGAACAGTCTCTTTTCAAATTGAAATAACAGATACAATATTATTATATTTCGCTGATAATTAGCCTTGTCGTATTTTGAGTTATGAATTCTGCTTGCCTGCTGGCAGGAATTCTTATAGAAATTATAGCCGGTACTTCTGAAACTGCCTTAATACATTACGTATTCAGAAAGACTTAGGACTTTTATTTTAAGCTCATTAGAATTAAACTATAAGAATTTCAGCACTAAAATCACTTAAAATTATTAAGAAACGAAGGAACAAATAAATTTCCTGC
>JBNJFT010000104.1:3213-8197 GCA_051747065.1 Bacteroidota bacterium
GCTAAAACCCAAAAGCTAAAAGCACCTTACCTGTATTCTAGGAAATACAATACAGAAAGGTATAGGTTATTCCAGAGAACCACTGAAATCTTCTTTGTATTCTTCAAAGGATTGTTCTTTGTAAGCATCTTCCTCAAAGAAGTATAAAATAGGCTCCATGTCTTTTGGCCCGTAATAACCTGGCACTGCTGTAATTAATTGGTTGTTTTCATCTAGATAAGCTACTGATGGGTAAGACATTTTTCCCTGCAACAAAGCAATAGCTAGTTGATGAGGCCTTTTGGATTTGTTTTTATCTTTTTTAAACGTTTTGCCTTTAAATTTAACTTCTTTGTCTGATTCAGCATCGAACCTTACAGGGTAAAAATTTTCATTAATGTATTTGGCAATTTCAGGATGATTAAATGTGTTCTTTTTCATCTTTTTGCACCACCCGCACCAATCTGTATATACATCAACAAGTATTTTTTTAGGTTCTTTTTTATTTAGTTCAACTGCCTTTTCAAAACTGTACCAATTCACTTTTTCTTGTTGCGAAAAAGCAGGCATAGTTATAACAATAATAAAGGCAGCAATAAGTACTCGTTTCATAAATTTTTATTTTTAGATATGCAAATATACAAATAGATTTATACTTAGTATTACGCAATTAAACTAAATATGTTTAACAAAATTGTATTGGTTTGTTTCCTTTAAAATCAAGAGAATTGAGTCTTTTTTTTATACTTGTTAATATCTTATTTTTATTCAAATTATTGCTAATAACAAAATTTTCTTAGTTTTATGCTCCTATTAAGGAAATAAATGTTTAATTTTTAACAAAAACCTTATTATATGGCAGAACAGAAAAAGCATGTACCCTTTATTTCTTCGGAGACGAAGATGGCGGAATTTACCCTTCGTGGATTAATTATTGGTATTATTCTGGCCGTAATTTTGGGAGCCGCAAATGCATACCTTGGTTTGAAGGCCGGTATGACAATTGCAGCAACCTATCCCGCAGCTGTTATCGGGATGGCAATCTTACGGGCGTTTAAAGGTACAATTCTCGAAGAGAATTTTACCAGAACCGTAGGCTCCATTGGTGAGTCTGTAGCTGCCGGTGCTATATTTACGCTACCGGCATTTTTCATTAGTGGAATCTGGGAAGAGTTTTACACTCCCGGGCACTATCTGATTTCTGTATTAATAATGTTAACAGGTGGTGTGTTGGGTATTATGTTTGTAGCTCTTCTTCGAAGAGTTATGGCAAATGATGCAACACTTCCATTCCCTGAATCTGTTGCTGCAGCAGAGATTCATAAAACAGGCCAGACAGGCTCCGGTTCCAAATACCTCTTCTGGGCAATGGGTCTTGGTGCTTTGATCAAGTCACTCGGAGAATTTAGGATTTTCATGCCTGTTTATGAGAAGTTCATACAATTTAAGACACAGTTTATTACAGGTGCAGGAGAAGCTATAAAAGCCAAGGGAGGAATTCTTCTGGGCAGCCCCGGTTTGAAACCTGCTTATATTGGTGTTGGATACATTATTGGCCCAAAATTAGCATCATTAACTTTTAGTGGTGGTGTCATTGCATGGGGCCTGTTGACACCTCTTGCTTTCTATTTTGTTGCTCCATTCATCGACCTTCAGGCATGGGGTGAATATCTCGTTCAGCAAGATCTTGCAGTAAATATGAACGAAGCAATGGCCAGGGTGGAACAACCATTATACCAGATAACTGAAATATGGAAAACCATTGTTCGCCCGATTGCTATTGGTGGTATGCTTGTTGGTACTTTCTGGACTCTCTGGGGTATGCGCAAGAGCCTTGGACAAGGGATCTCCCGTTCTGTTGAAGACCTTAAGAAATCAGCCCAGGGCGAAGCTACTGAAAGAGTTGAAAAAGATATTAGCTTTCAATGGATACTGGTAGGAATTATTTTTGCCGGTGTAGCTACCTTCTTAATAGCCACTTATATTTTTAATGCAGCATTTATGACAGCGCTGGTGGCAACACTTGTAATGATTATCTTCGGATTTTTCTTCGCTGCTGTTTCGGGCTACCTTGTCGGTATAATCGGTTCCAGCAATAACCCAATCAGCGGTTTGACCATATCAACAGTTGTTGTTACTGCTTTACTTATGCTTATCCTTGGAGCCACAGGTGAGGAAGGTGTCGGTTCTACACTGGCTGTTGCAGCCATTATCTGTGTTTCTGCTGCCGTGGCAGGAGAGATGCTGCAGGATTTGAAAGCAGGGCATATACTTGGAGGTACACCATGGAAAATGCAGGTGGGTGATATTATAGGTGTAATTGCTTCTGCTGCTGTCTTGTTTATACCATTGTTCATCCTGCATGAAGGTGATATTGAAGTTGGTAAGCAACTGGGATACGAAGGTGGTTTTGGTAGTAAAGAACTTCCTGCGCCACAGGCAAGCCTTATGGCTATTCTATCCAATGGTATCATTGGTGGGCAAATGGCATGGCCGCTCATTATTGTCGGTATGCTGATGGGTGTTGGCTTTATCCTTATGCAGGTAAAAAGCCCAATGCTTGTGGCAATTGGAATGTACCTGCCACTGCAGACAACCTTCGCTATTTTTATTGGTGGTATAATTAAAGGAATTCTGCAACTCTATCAAAAGAAACGGCAGCATTCCGAAAAACAAATTGCAAAAGCGGACAATGTTGGCATCCTGCTTGCCTCAGGATTAATTGCCGGTGAAGCATTGATCGGCTTATTGTTTGCCGGCCTTGCATTTGGCAAGATTGAAATATGGAGAATGGCAGATCCATCATTTATTACAAGCATCGCAATCTTTATTATCATTGGTATTATACTTGTGAGAATACCATTGAGAAAATCAAAATCTGCTGATGTACCTGAAGAACCTCAGGAATAATAAGATAACAGATATAATATGATAAAAAAAATTGGGATATTGAGGATTTTCAATATCCCAATTTTTTTTTTATAAATTTGGTGTTCAAATAAATAATTGAGGTATGGGTTTAAATTTTTTCCAGCGCAGTAGAATACTTAAGAATGCTAATTTTTTAGAGCTTGTGCCTGTCCGGTTACAGGAACATGAAATAATGGAAGATGGCAAGGTATGTTTGAAAGTCCCTAAATTCAATAAAAAATGGAAAAGAGACTTTTTTATTGCCGGAACGAAACAAAAACATTATGATATTTACCTGGATGAACTTGGTTCAGCAACATGGATGGAAATTGACGGTGAAAAAAATGTTGATCAGATTTGCGATACCTTAATAGCCGAAAAAGGCAATAAGATACAGCCCTTTGATGAGATCGAAGACAGAGTCACTAAATTCCTTACGCAGCTATATGAACAGCGCTACATTACCTTTACTATATTACAAACAGAGAATTAACTTTTTAATATATTGATCAAATTAAAATACGGAGGACATAATAATGAGTGAAGAAATTAAACAACTTGAACCAAAACAATTGTGGGAGAATTTTTACCAGTTAACCCAAATTCCACGACCTTCAGGTACTCAGGATAAAGTAGTTGAGTTTATTGAAAAATTTGGTAAGGACCTTGGCCTTGAAACAATTAAAGATAAGGCCGGAAATGTAATTATAAAGAAGCCTGCTACGCAAGGTTACGAAAATAAAAAAACTGTTGTTCTGCAAGGACATCTGGATATGGTTCCTCAAAAGAACAGTGGTACAGATTTTGACTTTGAAAAAGATCCTATTGAAGCGTATGTTGAAGGCGAGTGGGTTACTGCCAACGGAACTACACTAGGTGCAGACAATGGAATGGGAGTAGCTGCTGCTATGTGTGTCCTGCAATCCAATGATATGGAACATGGCCCGGTTGAAGCACTGTTTACAACTGACGAAGAAACCGGAATGGTTGGGGCAAATGCTTTAGAACCCGGATTGCTCGATGCTGAAATTCTTTTGAATATGGACTCGGAAGACGAAGGCGAGTTGTATATTGGTTGTGCCGGCGGATTGGAAACGAATCCGATTTTTCACTATAAGGAAGAATCTGTCCCTTCAAACTCCAAAGCTTATATTCTTGAAATCGGAGGTCTAAAAGGAGGTCATTCCGGCCTTGACATCCCTTTACAAAGAGGCAATGCTAACAAAGTATTGAATCGCATGCTTTGGACAGCTTCAAGAACGCTGGATATAAGAATTACTGACATAGAGGGCGGTAGCCTTAGAAATGCCATTCCACGCGAAGCAAAGGCAACTGTTGTTGTACCTGATACACAATATGGAGAATTCAAAACGATTGTGGATGATATCACAGAAGCCGTAAAAGGCGAACTTTCCATGGTGGAAGATAATATCAACGTAGCACTTAAAGAGACAGACATGCCGAATGCCGTTATCGATAAGAAAACGATGGATAATTTGGTAAGGGCTCTATATGGTTGCCCCGATGGTGTTATGCGTATGAGCGATGCCATGGAAGGACTTGTAGAAACTTCTACTAACCTGGCTGTAGTTAAGTCTGAAGATGGAAAGATAAAGATTCAATCGCTTCAGAGAAGTTCTGTTGATACTGCAAAAGAAGATCTCGGGAATATGATTGGCAGTGTTTTTGAATTGGCTGGTGCAGAAGTTATCCATGAAGGTGCTTATCCGGGATGGAAACCAAATCCGGATTCTCCAATACTTAAAACCATGAAGGAAGTATATAATAAGAAATTCGGTAAAATCCCTGAAATAAAAGCTATCCACGCTGGTTTGGAAACAGGAATTATTAGCCAGAATTATCCTGATCTTGATATGATCTCATTTGGGCCAACAATTAGTTTCCCTCACTCACCGGACGAAAAGGTACATATTGGTACCGTTCAGAAATTCTGGGATTTGTTAGTTGAAACATTGAAAGCAATTCCTGAGAAATAGGATAGAATAATAATTTCCAGATATTTTAAAGGCTGTTTCCTAAAAGGAGACAGCCTTTTTTAGTTTTTTCGCAATGCAACTATCTACTATCTACTATC
>JBNJFT010000105.1:0-8163 GCA_051747065.1 Bacteroidota bacterium
AAAAAAATCCCTCGCCGATGAAATCATCACCGAAGAAAGCAGCTTTGTGAAAAAACTCACCGCTAAGGATATTGAGCATTTGTTTAGTTAGGGGGGAGGGAGTTAATCATTAGACTGATGAGGTTTGACTGGTAAAATCCTCAAAGCAGATCAATGGTTATTGCAATATGTCCGCAACTCTTTCAGGCAATTTGTAATGAACGCCTGATAAAGCTGTGCTTTTTCACGAAATGTAAATTCGAGAATTAGTGCAAACGGAATTTGTAATTCCATTTAATCGCTCAATAAATATTGAAATCAGATGTGTATATTTGCGGTTTGACATAATAAATCATGATAAAAACCTGTGTCTAATGTATAAAGGCCAAAAAATCGGGTTGGTAATTCCGGCCTATAATGAAGAGGAGAACATCGAAGCTGTGCTCCGGGGAATTCCGTCTTTTATAGATGTTTTAATGGTAATTAATGACGGTTCTGTTGATAATACGGAATCGATAGCCAAAAGTAATGGAGCCGAGGTTATAAACCATAAAAAGAATAAAGGGGTGGGAGCCACTTTTAACACCGGGGTGAAAATGATGCTGCAAAAAGACATTGACATCATGGTAAACATGGATGCTGACGGACAGTTTAATCCGGACGATATCTATAAGCTGCTGGACCCGATTACAGAAGGCAGGGCGGACTTTGTTACTGCCTCCCGGTTTAAGGAAAGGGCTCTTATTCCTGTAATGTCGCCTGTAAAGCTGTGGGGAAATAAGCGTATGACTAGTTTCATTAGTTGGTTAACCGGAGAAAAGTTTCACGATGTTTCATGTGGATTCAGGGCATACACAAAAGATACATTAAACCGTATGAATCTTTTTGGTACGTTTACATATACGCAGGAAACGTTTATTGATTTGGCATTTAAAGGAATGACAATTGTTGAAGTGCCGGTAAAAGTGCTTGGAAAGCGTAGTATCGGAAAATCCAGAGTGGCTTCAAATATTCCGAAATATGCCTATCAAACCTTAAAAATTATTTTAAGAACATTTAGAGATCATAAACCTTTTAAGCTTTTTGGGTTTATCTCCTTAGCTTTGGCAGTACTTGGCCTGATTTTTCTATCAGTCATGTTTTATTCTAAAATAGCTACCGGCACCTTCACGCCTTATAAATGGAGTGGTATGGCAGCGGGAGTGCTTTTTTTATCTTCCTTTATTTTTTTACTTACAGGGTTTATTCTGGATATGTTTGCGCGTATGCGACAGAATCAGGAGGAAATACTTTACTATTTGAAAAACAGCAATGGAAAAGATCAATAACATTCCGGTTACTTTTATCCTTTCCACAGGCAGAACGGGGACGCAGTTTTTTTCCCGGTATTTAACCCAAACGTGCCCGGATATTTTATGTCTTCATGAGCCTAAACCCACCAGGAGGTTTAAATGGTATTCAAACTTTTATCTTTCCGGAAAATTATCGGAGGCTTTTATAGCAAATCAATATTTAAAAACCAGAAAGCGCGTTTTTAAAAACCTGGAAGGCAAAAGTTATGTTGAGTCAAGCAATATGATTTTTGGTTGTATTGAGCCTGTTTCGTTAGTTGTTGAGCCTGTGCAGGTGATTCATTTGATCAGGCATCCTTTTGAGTATATCAAATCTCATTTGAATAAGGGTTTCTGGAATGGCATCAAAGGGTTTACGGCAAGAAACATCCCCGGTTGGCTTGAGTTTATGGGAAAAGACATTGCAAAAAGTCAAGACCCGGTTTTGATTCTGGCTGCTCGTTGGGTTTACGTTAACCAGGTAATAGGAAAATATGAAAACAAATTCCCATATATGTCTGTGCGCTTTGAGGATTTGTTTGCTAATAATACTGACGTGGCTGAAGCATCTGATGTTTTAAACAATATCAGAGCTTTTGTGGGTTGCAGAGAGCAAAGCCACGAATTTAATCAAAAATGGTTAGGGAAACCTGCTAATCAGTCTAAAACGCGCATTTCAGAAAACTGGCAAATTGAAAACAAGCATGTGGAGTATCTGCTGAATAACGGGTCGGATTTACTAAATAAATATCAATACCAAATTTCATTGGATGAATAGGTGGGTTAAATATTTTGTTTACATATCAATAGCCTTTCTTGTATACTATTTGTGGAAAGCTGATTTTCTTTTTTTCCCGGAAATAGAGAATTATTTCTTTCTCGTTTTGTCGTTTGTGTTTTTGTTGGGTGGTTTTGCCACTAAAAGCCTGGTTTGGGTTAAAACGCTTAACTTCAAGAAATTAAAGGTTTCATATAAAAATGGGTTTGTTTCTGTAGGACTTTCTGAATTAGGAAAGTATATTCCGGGCAAGCTCTGGATTATTTTAGGCCGGGCCGGTTATATTTCAGAAACATATGATCATAACCTTAAAAACACCTCCTACATTTCATTATATACACAAATCATTACAATTTGGACAGGTTTGCTGGCAGGAGGTATAGGATTTTTCTTTATTGATATTCCGGTACAATGGAAATATATATTTGCAATCGGCTTTTTTGCTTTATCCGGTATACTTTTTTTACCAAAAGCACAGGTTTATGCATTGAAAGGAGTTAACTCCATATTTAAAAAAGAAATCACCTTGCCGGTTGTCAAAGTCAGGGAGTTGCTTGCTCTTTTACCCTATTATATGTTTGACTGGCTAATCCGGATTATCGGTTTTGGTTTACTTCTGGCGGCTTTACCTGAAGGAGCTTTTCAGTATATTTTTTTACCGGCATTTCCGTTGAGTATTACATTAGGTATTCTTGCCATAATTTCGCCCGGAGGTCTGGGTGTAAGGGAAGGAGTTTTGGTTTTCTGGATGCACGAAAGCGGTATGGATACTGCTTTTGCAACTTCCATCGCGATGACGGCGCGCTTATGGATGCTTGCCGGTGAGTTGTTTGTTTTTATTTCTGCATTATTTTTGAAGTCTAAATCATTTTAGTACATGAAAAAGTTTAACAATCCGAATTCTTTAATTGTCATCGTCGTTGTTACAGTGGCTGTGGTTATGGTAAACTTCAGCCATCATAAATGGCAGAAAGAAAATATCATTGAATGGGATATTAAGGCCTATTACTCATATTTGCCGGCTGTGTTTATATACAATGATTTAACCCTTGAATTTACAGATACTAACTCAAGGCTTTATGATAAGACCTGGCCGGTAAATTTACCCAATGGTAATAAGCTTATTGTCGCTTCTTATGGCTTGTCTGTGATGTATGCCCCATTTTTTCTGATAGCTCATGCTTACGCCTCATTGAGTGGGACTTATGAGGCTGATGGATATACGATGCCTTATGAGTTGGCGCTCAACTTCAGTTCAGTTTTCTTTTTTATTATCGGTTTGTTTTTTCTTCGAAAACTTCTTCATCGGTATTTTAATGATTGGATAACCGCGTTAGTTATTTTGCTGTTAGGTGTTGGTACCAATCTTTCCTTTTATGTTACATACGAGGCTGCAATGTCCCATTCGTATAGTTTTGCGTTAATTACGATTTTCGTTTATTATGTGATAAAATGGTATGAAAGCCCTACCCGGAAAATGGCAGTTTTACTTGGTTTTTTATTCGGATTGGTTGTTTTGATAAGACCAACCAATATTCTGGTGTTGCTTTTTTTGATTTTGTGGGATGTGCAATCCTGGCAAGGCTTGAAAGAAAGAATATTATTTTTCTTGAAAAGGTTTGATTACGTACTTATTATGCTTGCGATGTTTTTACTGGTTTGGTCGCCACAGTTTGCCTATTGGAAAATGATTACGGATAAGTGGATATTTTACTCTTATGGCGCAAAAGAGGCTTCGTTTTATTGGCACAATCCGCAAATTTGGAACATATTGTTTAGCTATAAAAAAGGTTGGTTTGTATATACGCCCATCATGTTTATTGCCTTTATCGGGATTTTCTTTTTGCCTTACCGGCTGAAAAGCGCTTTCTGGGCCGTATTAGTATTTATTTTAGCAAATATTTATGTGCAATCCACTTGGTGGAGCTGGTGGTTTGGTGGCGGATTTGGAATAAGAACCTTTGTTGATTCATATGGAATCATGGCCATTCCGCTGGCCACGCTTATAAAAACTTCTTCAGAAAAAACAGTTTCAAAATTTGCTGTGCCTATTGTATTAATCGTATTGGCATGGTATAACACATTTCAAATCAGGCAGTACCGTAATAACGCCATCCACTGGTGGTGGAATACAAAAGAAGCTTATTGGGAGAACTTTTTGAAAGCGAAACCACAAGGCCGGTATTACGATTATGTAAGACTTCCGGATTATTATCTTGCACGGCACAAAGGGGAGTATGTAGCGATTACTCCTGTTGAAAAGAGAAGGAGAGATTTATGGCGTAGCTATCGCGATACATACATTACTAAAATCAACAAAGACCAAAAGGTTTTAGATAGTTTAAAAATATATACTGCTGCGGTTGAGAAAACACTTGATGAAGCCATTTTTGAGCTGGCCACTAAAAATGTGAATACGTTATTAGAGGAAAATAAAACCAAAATCAAAGAAAAGATTGATAATGACAAAACCTGGAAAAGGTTTGTGGAAAAGCAAGCTAAACAGTTGGATGTATCCTATGATTCCTCTATGAACATTGAAACGAAGCGCATCATTGAATCAAGGTATGATTAGCCAGGATTTTGGTTTTTCCTTTTAGTAACTATGGGTTTTAAATATTCTTTGGTGAATTTTACAACTCCTTTTGTATTAAGATGATGGTGGTCATAAAAAAACTCTTTCTGATGCAGGTATACGTTAGAATAATCATATGTTTTTACACCGTATTTTTTATTCATGCTATTCAAGAAATTCATAACATGCTCATGACCTGGCCATTCTCCAAAAGTGGAGGGTGTTACAAGAAACGAAATATTTATATCCTCTTCTTTGGCCAATAAAATGGTTTTCTCGATTAATTTTTTGTTGCGCTTAAAAGCATCAAATTCTAAACCCTTAACATAGGCTCGCTTAAACCCATCTACGATTTCTGTAGTATCAAATTCTTCCAGCACCTTGTCTCTCCGTTTTTCACTCCATGGGCCATAATCTTCACGCCATTTTTTATCAAATTTAGTTCTGACATAATTATAGATCTTTTCACCTTTATTTATATCCGGCCCAACAAGTATCTGATACAAGAATTCGGGTTCCAGAATCTCCTTCTGATAGGTAAAAGCATTTTTATCTAGCCGGTTCGCAAAAAACATAGGCATAGATAAAACATATAGAATATTTTCTGTATGGTTATTTTTACGTAGAAAGTATCGCAAATAATTATATTGACTTGCACAATCGCCTCTTCCTCCTCCTTTTCCGTAGTTTAAAAATTCAATATCAAGTATTTTTTCAACACGCATGTGGTTTCGGTGACGCGAAAGATTCCGGGCGTGTGATAAGCCCATGAATAAATAATCTACCGTGTCTTCCTGGGGTGTAATTACAAGATTTTCTTCAATTTTGAAATTCTCATAATCTTTTGATTCGGCTGGTATGCTGTATATTTTGGCAGCTCCGTAAATAACTAAAAGCAACAGGATCCAGAAAAGTATTATTTTAAAGATAAATCGTATCATCAAAATGCAAAATAAATAAATTCAGTTTGATTAAATTTCCCAAAAAGAAAGATAAAGAATGCGATTGAAATGTATGTACCCCAACGCAAGATGATAGGCCAGCTTTTAATTTGTAATCCAAACTTTTCTTTCCGGTGCCACCACTCAAAAATAAGCATGAGAATAATGCCATAAAAAACCGGCTCATGCAACATGTTTACTTTTAGCGTAGAATCTTCAAAAAGACTTGTAAAGACAATTTGAAGATAATGAGATGCATCTGTTATTGTAGGCGCTCTAAAAAACACCCACGCTAAAGTAACCAAAGTAAATGTAATCAGCACTTTCAATAATACTAAAGGGTTCCTGATGAACTCTCTCGTTTCGATATCTTTAGTGTGTTTTCGGTTATTGTTAGTTACTAAAAGCGGAATAAACATTAAGGCGTGGGCAGTGCCCCATGCCAGGAAAGTGTAATTGGCGCCATGCCAGAATCCACTTACGATAAAAATCACTAATACATTTCTGAATTGTTTCCAACGCACCACCCGGCTTCCTCCGATGGGTATGTAAACATAATCCCTGAACCATGTTGAAAGAGAAATGTGCCAACGTCTCCAAAATTCGGCTATATCCCTCGAAAAATAAGGGAAAGCAAAATTCTGCATTAAGTTAAAGCCAAATAGCCTGGCAGTTCCGATAGCAATATCTGAATATCCTGAAAAGTCTCCATATATCTGAAAACCAAAAAGAACAGCTCCGAGAAACAAAGTTCCGCCACTGTGATCAGGATAATTCGCAAAAATGTCATTAACAAACACTGCCGCATTATCCGCAATCACAATTTTCTTAAAAAAGCCCCAAAGTATCTGACGCATCCCATCGCTGGCAGAATAAACATCAAAAGTTCTTTTTCTCAGGAATTGCGGAATCAGGTTTTTTGCCCGCTCAATTGGGCCGGCAACCAACTGCGGGAAGAAACTCACAAAAGCAAAAAAAGCAATCACATCTTTGGTAGGCTCAATTTTACGTTTGTAAATATCAATAGTATAACTTAAGGTCTGGAAAGTATAAAAGCTGATACCTACCGGTAAAATGATTTGTAAGCTTGGTAAGTTGGGCTCCAGTCCAAAACTTGAAATCAGGGATGAAAAGGCATCAATAAAAAAGTTGAAATATTTAAAAAAACCAAGAATACCAATGTTAACAATGATACTGGCAGCCAAATAAAGCTTTCTTTTTCGCTGCTGCGTTTCTTTATCCAATAAAATTCCTAAGCTATAATCTGCAACTGAGCTGACAAAAATTAATGCAAGAAAACGCCAATCCCACCAACCGTAAAACACGTAACTGCTTACCAATACAAACAGGTTCTGCGCTTTAAGATTATTTCGCAATGCCCAGTATATCACAAACACGATTGGTAAGAAAACAAAGAATGCAAATGAGTTAAACAGCATTATTAATTATTTAGCTTAACATTAAGGCTTTAAGGTAAAGAAACCATTCTTAAAAGCTGCGAATTTAAAAAATGATAGTGAATATCCTTCATCATTTAATAAGGTAATTTAAGTATCAAGATGTAATTTTGGTTATAGATTATTTAAACTATGTACGCCAAAACTAATCAGAGTCACTCACAGATGATTTCTAAAGAGTTATTTATTGCTAAAATTGATTATTTTCGCAAAGATTTTAGAATACTTGTTTTTATAGAACAAAACCATGATGAAAAGCATTATTAAGACATTTTCACTCATTGTGATATTTCTGTTTATCTTATCTGTTTTCGGATGGATGGTTTTTCACATTTCCAAAGGGGATAAGCGATTTGGTTTTCTTACAGAACCTGTTAAGTTTATGTATACCTTCCCCGATATGTTTTCAAAGTCGGTGGAAGAAGTGAAGACTTTACCCAAAACGTATATCAAAACGCCGAAAAATTTTGAACCAGTAAACAAATTAAATTCTGATTTAAAAGTACTAACAACGTATTCGGACACCAGCGATCGGAGAGCCATTACTTTACTAAACCTGCGAAATGATTCAGTGCTTTATAAATGGATTTTAGATAATCCATACAGGGTTACAGACAGGATCAAAAATCCCTTATTGTTTCCAGAAAAGGAATTAGTGTATTCTTTCGCGAAAAAACCATTGAGAAGAATAGACTCGCTCTCAAATGTTATATGGAAGCAGGACAGTATCAGGGGACATCATGCCATGGAACTCGATTATAAAGGTGATATCTGGGTATGCACTTTTAACCCTTTTCATTATTCTACTGCATACTACAAGCTTAACGGGCGCAGTGTGTTTTTTAAAGATAATTTCATTACAAAGGTTGACGCAGAAAGCGGGAGAATCCTTTTTCACAAATCGATTGCAGAGATCCTGAAAGAAAATGATATGGCCAATTATGTCCTTAAACCTTCAGGAAGTTTAACTGATCCGCTTCATTTGAATGATGTGGAGCCGGCATTGAAAACAACACCTTATTACAAGAAAGATGATGTTTTCATAAGCTTACGGCAACCCTCACTGGTGTTGCATTACAGACCGGAAACCAATGAACTGATT
>JBNJFT010000106.1:0-8096 GCA_051747065.1 Bacteroidota bacterium
GCACAAGAGGCGCACGAAGCTATAAGACCGACCTTTCTGGAAAATCAGACCACTTCAGGTTCCGATGCCGAAAAGAAATTATATAATTTAATCTGGAAAAGGACTATCGCTTCGCAGATGAGCGATGCGGAACTTGAAAAGACAAATGTTAAAATTGATATTTCAAACGACCCGAATCAATTTATTGCCAGCGGGGAAGTTGTCAAATTTGACGGATTTTTGAAAGTTTATTTTGAATCAACAGATAATGAAGAAGAACAGGAAAGCCGTGGGTTGTTGCCAAAATTTACTGAAGGGCAGGAGATTAGTTATCACCAAATCAAAGCCATTCAGCGATTCAGTCATCATCCGCCAAGATACACGGAAGCTAGTTTGGTGAAAAAGATGGAAGAATTGGGAATCGGCAGACCTTCTACGTATGCTCCGACAATATCAACCATACAGAATCGTGGTTATGTATTGAGGGAAGATCGTTTCGGTACTCCCAGGGAATACAAAGAAATTATACTGGAGGAAAAAATCAGAGAAGAAACAAAAACTGAGATGGCAGGGGCAGAAAAAAAGAAGCTTTTTCCAAATGATATTGGCATGGTAGTTAATGATTTTCTCACAAAAAATTTCCCGGAGATTATAAATTATAATTTTACTGCCGAAGTAGAAGAAAAATTTGACAAGATCGCTCAAGGTTACATAGAATGGTCTAAGATGATCGATGAATTCTACAAAACTTTTCATAAAAAAGTTGAGGATACACTTGAACATGCTGAAAGAGATTCCGGCACACGAGTTCTTGGAACTGATCCAAAAACAGGAAGACAAATTTCAGCTAAAATTGGGCCTTATGGACCTATGGTTCAATTAGGTACAAAAGAAGAGGAGGAGAAACCTAAATTTGCCAGCCTACAGAAAGGGCAACATTTAGAGACAATTACTCTGGAGGAAGCATTAAAGCTTTTTGATCTTCCCAGGGAAGTAGGAATATATGAAGGAAAAAAAGTTACCGTAGGAATTGGAAGGTTTGGCCCTTATGTAAAACACAATGAGAAATATGCCTCACTGAAAAAAGGAGTGGATGATCCTTTTAAGATTACACTCGACAGGGCTATCGAATTAATAGAGGAGAAAAAAGAAAGAGATAGAAAAAAACAGGTAAAAACATTTACAAAAGATAAAGACCTGCAAATTTTGAAGGGAAGATATGGTCCATATATAAGTTACAAGAAAAGCAATTATAGGATTCCTAAAGAAAAGGATGCGGAGAAACTCACGTTAAAGGATTGTTACGAAATTATAAAAGAAAAAGATCAAAAAGAAGCTAAAAAAGGTAAGAAGACAGGAACTGCCAAGAAAGCAACCAAATCTAAAGCAACTTCTAAAACAAAAACAAGCAGCAGCAAGAAAAAAAATACAAGCACCAAGACGAAAACAAAAACAAATAAAAAATCAAGCAAATAAAATAGAATATGAATCTTCTTGACTATGTAAGCCCTCCCAGCCTGGATTCATATCAAATTAAAAAAGGTGGATTCTATACTTCAAAAAGTATTTTGAAAGAATCTACTACTGCAAAACTTGACCTGTCAAAGGTGGAAGTCGCCTTATTGGGAGCCCCCTTTGCTGAAGATAATTCGTATGATTCAACTTTCGTGGATTCAGTTCGCTTAGAGTTAGCAAAACTGGCGGATGTTCAGGGCAATACTTCTATATTGGATGTTGGAAATCTTATTAGGGGGAAGACTTTAAATGATTCCCTTACTGCACTGAAGGATGTTCTTACCTTTTTGCAAACGTATGATATTTTTGTGATCGTAATTGGCGATTTGAGCCTTCTCCAAAAGACTTTCATGGAAACCCTGGAAGGTAATCAAAATATGAAAGTAGTGGAAGTCGCGCCGGTTTTTTCTATTTATGATACCTTAGATTATCTTTCTCAACAAACCCAAAAACGCTTACATTATACAAATATAGGGTATCAGGTATATTATGTAGATCAGGCTAAGTTTAATTGGCTAAATAGCAATAATTTTGATGCTTACAGACTAGGTGAGGTTAGAAAAAGTTTACCGGTAATTGAACCGGCAATAAGAGATTCACTTTTAATAAATATAGATCTTAATGCGCTTAAGCATCAGGAGGCTCCTTCTCAAAAGGAAATATCTCCAAATGGTTTTTATAGTGAAGAACTCTGCCAAATTGCAAAATATGCCGGAGCAGCAGATTTTTTGAAGATAGCGAATATATCAGGTTTTAAAGAAAATGCCGATGTTCAGACAATCAAATTAACAGCACAAATTATCTGGTTTATCATAGAA
This sequence comes from Bacteroidota bacterium, assembly GCA_051747065.1. Classification (GTDB taxonomy): domain Bacteria; phylum Bacteroidota; class Bacteroidia; order Bacteroidales; family UBA12077; genus JAGXLC01. The sequence continues at coordinate 2,313 of JBNJFT010000106.1, forward strand.
GGATTTGGAATTAGAGTAACAGAAGATCCCAAAAATGACATACATATAAAAAAGTTTAATGTTAATTCGGGAGAATCTAATAATATAGTATTTTATAAAAGTGATAAAACAGAAAGATGGTGGCTTGAGGTACCATTAGATATTAAAAAACAAAGCATTATACTTCCTTCGAATTATCAGGATTACATTGAAGCTTGCAACCAACAGATCCCGAAGCGGTTTTTAAAAGCAATACAAAGATATAAATTTTAAGGCGTACTGGTGTCTGGCAATCAGGGGTTTGGTAAATGTTTTTATAAAAAAACCCAAGTTAAAGTAACCTTAATACATTTATGAGAGTATAAAGTCCGAGGAAGGTTATTAACATTTAATGTTGATAAATTTGTTTAACAAGAAATTTTTTGTTTATTTTACGTTCAGTATTAAACATTGAGGATACAAAGGTTTATGCGTAAATATATCACAACATTAATAATGCTAGTAATTGGATTATCATTATATAGTCAACAAGATCCGCAATTTAGCCAAAATATGTTTACAAAATTGTCTTATAATCCAGCTTATACAGGGAGCCATGGTCAGATATGCGTCACAGCCTTACATAGGCAGCAATGGTATGGCTTTGAAGGTGCACCCGAGATAAGTGTATTTAATTTTGATGCGGCAATTAGTCCTTTTGGCATAAATTCAGGAGTTGGCCTGTCTATTATTCAAGATAAGATTGGATTCAATGATAATCTTGGAGCTAATTTATCTTTGGCATATCGATTTGAAGCCTGGGAAGGCGATTTTGCAATAGGAGTAAATGGTGGAATTATCAGTTATTCATTAAATCCTGAATGGAAAATTCCATCCGGAACAAGCTTGCATAATTCAGTAAGCGAAGATCCGGCAATACCTTCGGAAGTAAAAGATGAAATGGCCCTGGACTTAGGTTTCGGAGTATATTATAATACGGATGAACTATATATAGGAGTTTCTTCCACTCATTTGAATGAGCCAACATTTCAGCCTACAGAAGGAAGTGTCGCTCCCAAGATAAATAGAAATTATTATTTGATTTCTGGATACTCAATTCCTCTTTCAGATACTAAACTTACATTAAATCCTTCTTTGATGGTCCAGTCAGACGGGACAACATCCCAAATAGGATTAAATACTCATCTCACTTACAATAAAAAATTCTGGGGGGGCGTTTCTTTAAGAACAGATAGAACAGTAACAGGGATGATAGGAGCAGAGCTATTTGACTGGGTGAAGGTTGGTTATTCATATGATTATGCTGTGTCTGAGATCATGCAGTATAATGAAGGTTCTCATGAAATTATGGTAGGTTTTTGTTTTGATGCTAAAAGCGACAAAAGCCCCGATAGATATAAAAGTGTCAGATTTTTGTAGTGTTTAAAAAAAATATTATTTTGCAAAAATAAATCTAAATATTATGAAGAAATTAGTTTTGTTAATCGTCCTCGTAACCGTATTCTTTAGTTGTGGCCAAAAAAACAAAGGAGAGTTGGTAGGTGTTCAGGGCAGAAAGGACTGGTATGAATCCCAACCACATGGAATGGTTTTTGTCCCAATGGGTAGTTATACAATGGGTCCAAGTGAAGAGAGTGCATCTTGGGCAATGACTTCCAAGTCAAAGACAGTTTCAGTAGATGCGTTTTGGATGGATGCAACTGAAATTACAAACAACGAATACAGACAATTTGTTAAATATGTAAAAGATTCTATCTTAAGAAGAAAATTGGGCGAACAAGTTGAAGATTTTCTTATTACTGAAGATGAATTCGGCAATCCAATCGATCCTCCAAGGATTAATTGGGAAACTGAAATTGACCCGACAGATGAGGCCCAAAGAGAAATCATTGACGAGATGTATTACCCTGAAAATGAACGCCTTTTCGGAAAAAAAGGAATTGATATACGACAACTTATTTATGAATATTATTGGGTAGATTATCAGCAAGCTGCTAAGAGGTCAAACATGTATAATTATGAGACACAACAATATGAAGGTACTGTAACAAACAAACAGGGTGAAGAAGTGGAAGTTGATAGCAGGCAGTCCTTTATTATGCGGGGAAGAACTAATGTATACCCAGACACTTTAGTATGGGTCAGGGATTTTACATATTCATTTAATGAACCTTATACAGATAATTATTTTGCACATCCTGCTTACGATGATTATCCTGTAGTTGGTGTAGACTGGGAGCAAGCATTTGCATTTTCAATCTGGCGAACTAATCAGTTAAATAATTATCTCAGAAGTGAAGGCGAAGGACAGGTTCAGGACTATAGGATGCCCACCGAGGCAGAGTGGGAGTATGCAGCACGAGGGAATCTTGATTTAAATCCATATCCGTGGGGAGGACCTTATACAAGAAACAAGGAAGGTTGTTTCCTTGCAAATTTTAAACCAATGAGAGGAAATTATGTGGATGATGGTGCTCTAATAACCAATCCTGTTGGAAGTTATGCACCGAACGAATATGGTCTTTATGATATGGCTGGTAATGTTGCAGAATGGACGATTAATGCTTATGATGAGTCTTCTTTCTTTTTTACTCATGATATGAATCCAAATCATCAATATCGCCCAAAACCCGATGATCCTCCGGCAATGAAACGAAAAGTAATCCGTGGAGGTTCCTGGAAGGACATTGGTTTTTATCTTCAGAACAGTGCAAGGGCTTATGAATATCAAGATACAGCAAAATCTTATATTGGGTTTAGATGTGTTAGGCCTTATTTAGGGGGATCAAGAAACAATTAAAAATTATTTAGTTTATGATGCGTATTTCAGAAATTGTACAAACAGCAGGATGGCGAAAGTTTATGGCAAAGCTCTACGGTTGGGGTGCATCTGTTGTTTTAATTGGTGCTTTAGCGAAACTTCAGCATTGGCCATGGGCAGGTATAGCCCTCATTGTCGGGATGTCAACCGAAGCTATTATCTTCTTCTTTTCAGCATTTGAGCCTATCTCGGAGGAAGTAGACTGGTCAATTGTATATCCTGAACTAGCCGGAATTGAAGAAGATCCAGATGAAGCAAGAGAGAGGAATAGAGCAAGGCGTGAAGCAATGGGAGGTATTCCCGGCTCAGGTGGTGGTTCAGGTGATAATAATTATAGCGGGGCTCCCGCAGGGCCCTCTGGTGGTACTCCAGGTGGATCTGCTGGTGGAGCAGGAGGTCTTTCAAAGTTTGATGAAATGTTAGATAATGCCGAAATAACTCCGGAACTATTTAATAGTTTAGGTGATGGACTTAAAAAACTTAATGAAACCACCAAAAATATTAATAATCTTTCGAATGCAAGTTTGGCTACAAATGATTACGTAGACTCAATGCAAGCTGCTTCTGAATCAATTAATTTACTTACAGAGTCTTATAATAAATCTCATTCTGAACTTAATAAATCTGTTGATGAATTGGCAGATACTTTCCAAACTTCCAAAGAGTCTATAAAACAATCTGGTAGTGAAATGGCCGGAAAACTTGCAGATAGTGGACAAAACTTTGCAAATAAAATTAATGACTCCGGTGAAGACTTGGCGAATGCTTATAAAGAAATATCAGATACTGTTAAATCAAGCATTTTAGACGAGAATAATACTTATAATGCGAACTTAGAGAAGTTAAATCAGAATTTGTCTGCTCTCAATAGTGCCTATGAGCTTCAGCTTAATAATACCAACGAACATGTGAAGTCTACTGAAAGTATCTATGGAGAAATGGATAAAATAACAAATGATCTGAAGGAGTCCATTGATGAAACCAAAAAATATAGGGAAGAAATCTCTAAATTAAATCAGAATTTGTCTGAATTGAATAATGTTTACGGCAATATGCTCTCTTCAATGTCAGTATTAAATAATAACGGATAGAAAAAAAGAATTTATAGGATATGGGTGGTCACGGTAAAGAAACTCCTCGTCAAAAAATGATTGGTATGATGTATCTGGTGCTAACTGCTATGTTGGCATTGAATGTTTCAGCTGAAGTACTTGATGCATTTAGGCTTGTTAATGAAGGAATAAAAAATACAACCCAGATTTTCTCCCAAAAAAATGAAACTATATATAAGGAGTTCGAAGCGGAAGTGGCAAAAAATGAAAAAAAGGCAAGAGAGTGGAAAAACAGGGCTTTTGATGTAAGGGAACAGGCAGATGAACTTTATGATTATATACAGGATTTGAAGGTGACGATTGTCAAGAAAAACCAAGGTAAAAATATAGAAGAAAATGAAGCGCTGACAGAAGAAGAAGGGAAAATTCTGGTAGATCAGTCTAAAGTAACCGGAGAAAATAAAACAAGTAAAACCACTAGTTATTTGGTTGGTAATGAAAGTAACGGCAAAGCTTATGACTTGAAAGAGAAACTCAATGAGTACAGGGAGAATCTCCTGGAAATGGTATCTGAAGAAGATAAAAAAGTTATTAATGCGATTTCCAGTTCTTTAGATACTTCAGATCCACCCGCTTCAGCAGACCGTGAGCAACAAAAGTCGTGGGAAATTAAGCATTTTTATGAAATACCCTTAGGGGCTATTTTACCAATATTAAGTAAGATACAGGCAGATGTGCGCAATGCAGAATCAGAGATGATTCAATATCTATTTAATCAAATTGAGGCTGGTTCATTTTCTTTTAATAAACTGGAGGCAACGGTTATTCCCAATTCAAATAATATTATTCGGGGAAATAACTATAAAGCAGAGGTTTTTCTTGCTGCAAGGGATACAACAGCACCGCCTGAAATTTTAATTGGTGAATGGGACAGCGTAAGAAAAGAAGACGGATCCTATGAGGTTGAAATGACGCAAATTGATGATTCATTAGATATTACAGGCGGGAAGGGTATGTTTGAAAAGGAAACAAACCAATCCGGCTCTTTTGAGTGGGGAGGTATTATTAAATTAATGGGTCCTGACGGAAATTACATAAAAAAACCATTTAAACGAGAGTATCAGGTTTCCCCTCCAAATGTTGTGATTTCCCCGACAAAGATGAATGTTTTTTATGTTGGTATCCCAAATCCTGTTTCTATTTCAATTCCGGGAATTCCCGCCGAAGATGTACGACCCACCATGACAAATGGCACTATTAGTAAAGTAGGTCCGGGCAATTACCAGGTTAAGCCAAATAGCTCACGACAAAACTGTGTCGTAAGGGTAGAGGGAAAAGTCGATGGAGAGTTTAGATCCTACGGAAACCAAGAATTCAGAGTAAAGGATTTACCAACACCAACCGCTCAGGTAGCAGGTAAATCTGGTGGTGACATTGATGCAGAAGAACTGGAATTGCAAAGTGGTGTTTTTGCCAGAATGGAAGATTTTCTTTTTGATCTAAATTACGAAGTCACTCAATTTACGGTTACTACCACCGATAAGGGTGGTTATTTTCAGGATCTAAAGAAAGATGGCTATAAATTTGATGATGAAGTTATTACTTGGATAAAGAACAATGTTTCTCCAGGACGAAAAGTAAACTTTGAGGATATTAAGGCTGTTGGGCCTGATGGAAAGGCTAAAGACCTAAATCCAATTACATTTACCGTCAAGTAAAAATTAAAATTTAAAATATTATGAAAAAATTATTAGCAATTGTATTTTTCGGCGCCATATTTCTGGCAATAAATCCTCAGGATGCTCAAGCGCAAACTGTCGATGATGATATTTATACAAAGGAAAATGTTCCGGCAAAGGAGCCTATGTCTTATACACATGTTAGAGAAGCTGATGTTATGTGGTCGAAAAAAATTTGGCAGATGATTGATTG
>JBNJFT010000107.1:0-6137 GCA_051747065.1 Bacteroidota bacterium
GATGGATTTATCCACATTCACCCAAATAAGACCATTGAACACAGAAATGTAGCCAATTACAAGAATGAAAAAGGCGACTTTGTATATCAAAAAATTACAACCCCTCTTAAAGTTAAAAATTCACTGTATCTGGAAAACTCATTCCCCACAGCACAAAATAATACAGAAACAAAACTCATTTACGCTCAAAAGTTTAAACCTTGGGGATGGATATTTATCAATGAACTACCCCTTCCGGAAAAAAAACTGTTTGGTTCAAGCTTTTTCATCATCACGATTATAGTAGGAGTAATCACGATTATCATTTTCCTTATTTATCTATTCTTCTATAACAGATCGCATCCTACTTCCAAACAATTAATCGAAACAGAAAAAAAATATAAGACGTTATTCAGAGATGCAAATGATGGCATTTTATTAATTGAAAAATACCGTTTTGTCGACTGTAATCCAAAAGCACTGGAATTATTCAATACTACAAAAGATGAATTAATTGGTGCTACTCCAGATCAGTTTTCGCCTGAAAATCAACCCGATGGTCAGAATTCATACGACAAAGCGATTGATATTATTGATAAATCGCTAAACAAAGAACGCCAATTTTTTGAATGGCAGCATAAAAGAACAGATGGCATAACCTTTTATGCAGAAGTTAGTGTTAATAAGATTGAAATGGAAAACCGGGAGATATTGTTGGCAATTGTACGCGATATAAGTGCTCACAAGAATCTGGAAAGGAAACTCATTGAAGCAAAAAACAAAGCGGAGGAATCTGACCGCCTAAAATCTGCTTTTCTTGCAAATACCTCTCATGAAATCAGAACACCGATGAATGCCATTATCGGCTTTTCAAAGTTATTACACAGTGGAAAACTTGATAAACAAAAACAAAAAGAATACACCAATAATATTTTGGAGAAAGGGAATCAATTATTACAAATTATAAATGACATCATTGATATCTCAAAAATCGAAGCCAACCAGTTAAATATAAACAAATCAAGATTTGCTCTCAATAAATTGCTTGATGATATTAAATATGATTTCAGAGATGAAATTGAAAAAAACCCACAAATTGACCTCCATGTCAACAAAGAAGTAAAAAATGGCAATTATATCTATCTGGACAGAGCCCGAATAAAACAAATTTTAAGCAATATATTATCCAATGCCTTTAAATATACCGATAAAGGAAAAATTGAAATTGGATATAAGCTTCTAGATAAAGACAACATATTGTTCTTCGTAAAAGATACTGGCATAGGCGTTGATAAGGAAAAACAAGATATCATCTTTGATAGTTTCAGGAAATCCGATAAATCCTCCTCAAGAATTTATGGAGGCACAGGGCTTGGGTTAAGCATTTCAAAAGCCCTTGTTAAGCTAATGGGTGGGGAAATCTGGGTTGAATCAGAATTAAACCAAGGCGCCTCATTTTACTTAACCTTACCCTATGAACCAGCCTACAGGGTTACTGAAACAGAATCACCCGATCAGGTGCAGGAAAATTACAACTGGAAAGAAAAAAATATTCTGATTGTTGAAGACGATGAACTCAGCTTCGAATATTTAAGGGAAATACTCAAAGAAACAAAAGCAAACATTTTCCATGCAAAAGATGGACAGTCCGCCATTAATTATTGCAAAGATGAAAACAGGATAGACCTCGTTTTAATGGATATTCAACTACCTGGCATAGACGGAAACACTGCTACAAAAAAAATCCGTGAATTTGATAAAGAAGTGCCTATTATTGCACAAACAGCTTATGCTTTAGAAGAGGAGAGGAAAAAAATATTACAGGCAGGTTGCAATGATTATTTATCAAAACCTATCAATGAGCAGGAACTTTACAAAAAGATGCATAATTACCTTGGCTAGACTATGCAAACCAAATACACGAAAAAGATAAAAGATGATTTGGTATGTAATTCAGAAAGATTTCTCTATTTTTGTTTTCTAAAACATAATCTTATAATTACCTTTAAAAATGCAGGATACAATTATAATTCTTGATTTTGGTTCTCAATACACTCAGTTAATAGCACGAAGAGTCAGAGAATTAAATGTTTATTGTGAAATATATCCTTTCAACAAAATACCAGAATTAGATTCTTCTATTAAAGGGATAATTTTATCTGGTAGCCCCTTTTCAGTTAGAGATAAAAATGCTCCGCAGGTAGAACTCAACAAAATAAAAGGCAAAGTCCCCATATTAGGAATTTGCTATGGCGCCCAATACATTGCAACCAACTACGGTGGAGAAGTTCTGGCATCAGAAACAAGAGAATACGGACGGGCCAACTTAAGTTATATTGATAAAAACTTTAATCTTTTAAAAGAAGTCGAGCTAAACACACAAGTATGGATGTCTCATGGAGACACGATAACAAAACTCCCTGAAAAATACCAAATTGGTGCCAGCACGAAAGACGTTGAAGTAGGAGCCTTTAAAAATACGGAAGAACCAACCTACGGGATCCAATTTCACCCTGAAGTTTACCATACTGTAGAAGGGAAAAAAATATTACAGAATTTCGTGGTGGATATTTGTAATTCCAAACAGGACTGGACACCGGAAGTATTTGCTGAAATTACCATAAACGAACTCAAAGAAAAACTAGGTGGTGATAAAGTTCTCCTTGGATTATCAGGTGGAGTTGATTCTTCCGTAACTGCCACTTTACTCGACAGAGCCATTGGAAAAAACTTAACTTGTATTTTTGTTGATAATGGCCTACTCAGAAAAGATGAATTTGAAAAGGTACTGGAGTCATACAAAGACATGGGTCTCAATGTTATAGGTGTTGATGCTAAAGAAAGATTCTATTATGAGCTAAAAGGAATAACTGATCCTGAAGAAAAACGTAAAATTATTGGCCGCAATTTTATAGAAGTGTTTGAAGAAGAAGCAGAAAAAATTAAAAACATAAAGTGGCTGGCACAAGGAACCATCTACCCAGATGTTATTGAATCTGTATCAGTAAACGGCCCATCTGTTACCATTAAATCTCATCATAACGTAGGTGGATTGCCTGAAGAAATGAATTTAAAAGTTGTTGAACCTCTTCGCCTGCTATTTAAAGATGAAGTAAGAAAAGTAGGCGATAGCCTTAATGTAAAACCGGAATTGGTTCACCGTCATCCATTTCCCGGCCCCGGACTGGGGATACGAATTCTTGGAGACGTGACCCCGGAAAAAGTAAGACTTCTCCAGGAAGCTGACGACATATTCATCAACGGACTTCAGGAACACAATTTATATAACAAAGTATGGCAAGCCGCAACAGTCTTGCTACCAATTCAATCCGTCGGTGTTATGGGTGACGAAAGAACTTATGAAAATGTTGCCGCATTGAGAGCTGTTACTTCAACAGACGGCATGACAGCTGACTGGGCTCATTTGCCCAACAATTTTCTTGCCGAAATTTCAAGTAAAATTATTAACAATGTAAAAGGAATAAACAGGGTGGTTTACGACATAAGCTCCAAACCACCATCAACAATTGAGTGGGAGTAAACAATATCCTCCCGGAATTGTAAGAGTAGAAGAATAATTGAATGGAAAACTCAGATGAAATATTAAGCTATCACGGATATTTCGATTATGAAGTAACCGGAAAACTCATTAACGAATTGAAACAAATTCGTGATCAAATAAATATTCAGAAATCCGTGTATAGAAAGATTCTAACATTAATGGTAGAAGTACTTGAAAACAACTACAAATATGTTAATTCACTTAGCAAAGACACATTAACAAAAGCTCAAAAAAAACCAAATTTCAAATTAAAAAGTAATACAAACAATTATAAACTAATTTCCGGTAACCCAATTTTAGGCGATGACGTAAAAAGTTTGAGCAGAAAAATTGATTTGATAAATAGTTTAGAACAAAAAGAACTAAAAGAACTTTATAAAATTACAATGTCTGAAGGAATCTACGATAACAAGGATGGAGCAGGTCTTGGAATTATGAAAATGGCCAAGATTTCAAAAAATCCAATCAAATACACTATTGAAAATATTACAGATAACATATATTTTTATACAATAGAACTAACAATACAATCAAAATAAAAAAACAGTTTATGACTGAAAAAACATATAAAGAACCCACCAATTACACACCTAAGGTTATCCTCGATCCGGAAAAACAAAAATTCGAATTTGAAGGTGTTTCCAGGCCAGAAGATACCTATGAATTTTATGAGCCTATATTAAACTGGGTTGAAGAATTCGTTAATAACAAACTCCAGGAGTATGATGAAAACAAACTTTTGAACGAAACTTTTATTGTGATCTTTGATTTCAAGTACATGAATTCATCTTCATCAAAATATATTTTTCAAATCATCTCAAATTTCAAAAAACTTTACAACAATAGGCTCAATTTAACCATTTTTTGGTATTATGACGATATCGATGATCAAATATTAGAAGATGGCGAAGATTTTAGTGAAATTATCAACATCCCTTTCAAATTTTCAGCAAGGGACCAAAAAAAATAAAACTACATACAAAAAAAATAAAACAATGAAAACGCTTATTAAGACAATCCTGATTATTCAACTTCTCTTCCTTGCATTTTCAGGTTCATCACAAGGTCAGATTTTTAATGATGATATATACAAATTTGGGAAAGCTCTGCATTACATCGATAATTACTACATTGACTCTGTAGATCGATCCAGTCTTGTTGAAGATGCATTAATTAGCATGTTAAAAGAATTGGATCCACACACAACCTATTTAACCAAAGAAGAAGTTAAAGAAATGAATGAACCGCTACAGGGAAACTTCGAGGGGATAGGAATTCAATTTAACATTCACAATGACACTATCTACGTAATATCAGCAATTACCGGGGGCCCTTCAGAAAAGGTAGGCATAAAAGCCGGTGATCGAATTGTTAAGATTGAAGGGGAAAATGTAGCAGGCACGGGCATAACAAACCAGGGTGTCCGTGACCGTTTACTCGGCGAAAAAGGCACCAAAGTTGATGTTGATGTGAAGAGAGCCGGTGTCGATAAGCTTCTTCATTTTACTATTACACGAGATGAAATCCCGATTCACAGTCGTGATGCTGCTTATATGGCCGAAGACAATATCGGATACATCAAATTAAACCGGTTTGCGAAAACCACGAACGAAGAATTCACCGAAGCTGCTGAGGACATGAAAGACAAAGGAGCAAATTCACTGATTCTCGACCTTAGAGGAAATAGCGGTGGGTATCTTCAACAAGCAATAGAACTTGCTGATGAATTTTTAGGTAAAGACCGGCTGATAGTTTATACCGAAGGTAGAAAAGTGGAACGGGAAGATAATCACGCAACAGAGGAAGGAGTTTTTAAAGATGGAAATATTATAATACTCATTGATGAAGGCTCAGCTTCAGCCAGTGAAATTGTGGCCGGAGCCATTCAGGATTGGGACAGAGGAATAATTATTGGAAGGCGGTCCTTTGGCAAAGGATTAGTGCAAAGGCCAGTGGAACTTCCGGATGGTTCAATGATCCGCCTGACGATTGCCCGTTATCATACTCCTACAGGCAGAGCTATTCAAAAACCCTACAATGAAAACAAAAAAGAATACAACAAAGAACTTCTGAAAAGATACAACGAAGGAGAAATGGTTAGTGCAGATAGCATTGACCTCCCCGATTCTTTAAAATACCTGACCAAAACAGCAGAGCGCCCTGTCTATGGCGGTGGTGGCATAATGCCTGATATTTTTATACCCGTGGATACTACCGGATATTCAGATTATTACAGTGATTTAATAAGAGGCGGTGTTTTGAATTCGTTTATCCTTGATTATATAGACGACAACAGGAAAGAGCTAAATAAATCTTATCCGGAGTTTGAAAAATATCAATCGGAATTTACAATCTCAGAAAAAATTCTAAGTGACCTCTATAAATATGCAGAGAAAGAAGACCTGGAACCCGAAGAAGAAGAAATAGAATCTTCTGAAAAGGACATAAAAACAATACTAAAAGCGCTTATTGCCAGAGATTTATGGGATATGAACGAATATTTCCAAGTGGTCAATAAACAAGACAAAGAAATAAATCGTGCCATCGAAGTACTAAAAAACTGGGAGGATTTTTCTGAACAGTATTTGAAGAAAGA
>JBNJFT010000107.1:6237-8078 GCA_051747065.1 Bacteroidota bacterium
CTAAATCCGAATTCCTTTAATATCTTTGTATAAATCCATTGCATACAGATCTGTCATACCGGAGACATAATCGATGACAGTTCTTATTTTTTCATAGTAACTATTTGACTGGGTTTTAAATTGATGAGGCAATAAAGACAATAATTTTTTAGAATAATTATAATCCGGATTCAACACTGCATAAATAAACTCATCTAATAATGTACCTAATACATTAAAACCGGACAATTCAATTTTTACAACCGAAGGGTCATTATATATCTGCTTAATAGCTATTTTTTTACAAATATCGAAGGCCTCTCTGGAAATGCCATCTAAATCGTCTACCAACGTAGAATTGTAAGTTCCCTCCATGATGCTCTCATAATTACTCATAAACGTCTGAGCTGCTTCATTCACAAGTTTATTGATTACAGAGGCCCTTAAATATGCTATTTGTTCATTGGTATCCGTAACCTCTCTGAAAATGTTCTCCTTATCTGCCAAAAATGAGCGATCCTTTTCTTTATCGAAGAAATTCATTAACAACTCATAAGTTTTTGCAGTATCAAGAATCTTTAGCTTATGTGCATCCTCGATATCCATAATTTCATAACAAATATCATCGGCAGCTTCAACAATATATACCAAAGGATGCCGTGCATACTCAAATGGTTCTTCAGAAATCTTCGTAAGCCCGAGTTCTTCAGCTATAGTTTGGAAAGAGGCTTTTTCAGTTTGAAAGAATCCATATTTTTTCTTATTAGATTCAGAACCAAAAGGATATTTAATAAGCGAAGCAAGAGTGGAATAAGTCAACGCATAACCTCCTTCCCGCCTGCCATGGAATTGATGTGTCAACAATCTTAAAGCATTAGCATTTCCCTCAAAATGGATCAAATCATTCCATTCAGATTCACTAACCCATTTTTTTAAGTGCTGGCCTTCTCCTTCTACAAAAAATTTAGAAATAGCGTCTTCTCCTGCATGCCCAAAAGGCGGATTTCCCAAATCATGACACAGACAGGCTGCAGAAACAATAGAACCTAACTCATTAAACAACTCATTATCAGAGATTTTTTCTTTTTCGAGCAGTCTGAGTCCAATGATGTTTGCAATTGACCTGCCTACGCTAGCCACTTCAAGACTGTGAGTCAACCTATTATGAACAAAAACACTTCCGGGAAGTGGAAAAACCTGCGTTTTGTTTTGCAAACGCCGGAAAGGCGATGAAAAAATAACGCGGTCAAAATCCCTTTGAAACTGTGAGCGTGCATCTGCAGAGGAAGCAATACTTCGCTCTTCCAGGCCAAATCGTTTTGCTGATAAAAGTTTATCCCAATGCATCATAATCAAAAACTCCATTTAAACCGGAAAAATAAGAAATTTATTTTTTCTTTTGTCGTTCCACCAAATTTTCCCTGAAATATCTGGCTGTGCATGGAAAGTTGAACATTATCAGTTAACGAATAGTTCAATGAAGGATTTATGAAATATCCGTCAATATCAGGATAGTACATAAAAGCAAGGGTTCCATCCAACAAGGGGTGGATTGGATAAGAAGCCTGGGCAAACCAGGAAAACTCACTAAAGGAAAGAGTTTTTACTGAAAGATCCTGAAAATAGAAGCCAGAAAACCTGTTAACCTCCATATTTTTATAATTCCCATTGTAATATCCTTCTGCCATGAGATAAAGCGAATTATTAAACATATAGTTTGCTGAAACCGAAGACAACAAAATACCTGAATTATTTTGTTTGCTGTCAGTAGGATGAATATAGGTTATTTCCCCATTAAATCCTGCATCATTAAGATTCCCTGACCAACCCGCTCCGGCAACATATTCATCATCGTTCAAAAC
>JBNJFT010000108.1:0-8072 GCA_051747065.1 Bacteroidota bacterium
CTCTTAGAGAAGATTGAGAATAAAGACTTAAAAACTTTCGTGAAAATTAATTACGGCCCCTGGGAGCGTTTGAGCGATAATGAACCTTTTGTTAAGGGATATGGAGAGAAGCCGGAAGGAGCAAATTTTTATCCGGAAGATATGACTAAGGAAGAATTTGAAGATTTTGACTCTGAAGATAAAAAAAGTTTATATACCTTAATCCGCCGTGACGATGAGGGGGAATTGAAAACCGTTCCCTATCATAAAGCTTTTGAGAAAAAAATAAAAAAAGCGGCAAAGAAATTAAAGAAAGCTGCAAAATTGGCTGAAAATGAAAGCTTTAAAAAGTACTTGAAGCTTAGGGCAGAAGCTCTGCTGAATGACGAATACCTTGATTCTGATATGGCCTGGATGGATGTGAAAGATAATGATGTAGACTTTGTTGTAGGCCCTATTGAAAATTATGAAGACGGCTTGTACGGATATAAAGCAGCTCATGAAGCTTTCATTTTGTTAAAGGATCATGACTGGACAGAAAAACTTGATAAATTCAATGCCTTAATGCCTGAATTGCAGAAAAGCCTTCCTGTAGATGAGGAATACAAAAGCGAAGTTCCGGGAAGCGATTCCGATCTTGGCGTTTATGAAGCTGTTTACTATGCCGGAGATTGCAATGCCGGTAGTAAGACTATTGCCATTAATCTGCCGAATGACGAGCGCGTACAAGAGGAAAAAGGATCCAGGAAATTACAGCTCAAAAATGCAATGCGGTATAAATTCGAAAAGATACTTAAACCGATTAGTGATGAGCTGATAGCTAAAGATCAGAGAAAGTATATAAAATTTGATGCTTTCTTTGAAAACACAATGTTTCATGAAGTTGCTCACGGATTAGGAATCAAACAAACTATCAATGATAAGGGCACTGTGCGCAATGCACTGAAAGAATATTACAGCCCCGTAGAAGAAGGTAAAGCTGATATCATCGGATTGTATCTGGTAAAACAGTTGGCTGAAATGGATGAACTGGATGATACGGAGTTAAAAGACAACTATGTTACCTTTATGGCAAGTATTTTCCGTTCAATTCGTTTTGGAGCAGCAAGTTCTCATGGCAAAGCCAATATGATGAGGTTTAATTATTTTAAAGAAAAAGGGGCTTTCACAAAAGATGAAGAAACCGGAACTTATAAAGTGGACTTTGATAAGATGACTGAAGCGATGAATACGCTTGGAGAGAAGATTCTAACAATCCAGGGTGACGGAGATTATGAGAAAGCTAAGAAAATGGTTAAAGAAAAGGGTGTTATAAAAGAAGAGTTGAAAAAAGATCTGGAGAGTCTTTCAGAAGCCGGTATTCCAAGAGACATTCGCTTTAAGCAAGGCAAAAAAGTACTGGGTATCAAATAGTTCTTTTTCTGAATAATTATTGTTCAGTTTAGTAAAAAAAGAAAGATTCATATAAACTAAAAAGCCTGCCGGAAAATTCCCGGCAGGCTTTTTAGTTTGCTTTTTGATTAAGAATAAAGACAATAAATCCGATTTCAATATGTTTTTTTATTTTTGTATGAATTAATAAAAACGGAAACTTAAATTATGAAAAGAATCCTATTTATTCTTCTGACTGCATTTATGGCTATGGGTTTTAATTTGCAAGCCCAGAATGACACGATAAATAACTACGATGATCAGGACCGGAAGCACGGAACCTGGGTTAAAAAATATTCAAACGGACAGGTCCGCTATGAAGCTGAATTTGAACATGGTAAGCCGACAGGAACCACAAAGCGGTATCATAGAAATGGAAATCTGAAGGCCGTTATGAAATACCAAACACCCAAAAAGGTGTTTACTGAATTGTATAATAAGGACGGAGAAAAACAAGCTGAAGGTATTTATAATGAACGTAAGAAAGATAGCGTCTGGACTTTCTTTGATGAAGATGAGCGCATCATGGCTAAGGATAACTACAAATCCGGAAAGCGCCATGGAAAATCGTTAAGATTCTTCCGTAATGAAGACACATCTTATGTTGTACATTGGAGGGATGGAAAAAGAGATGGAGAAGTGAGACAATACTTTGATAATGGGAAAGAGAAACTTGTTGGTTTTTATTCAGACGGCGATTTGAAAGGTACTTTAACTATATTTTATCCCAGTGGTTTAAAGAAAGTAGAAGGCCAATATGAAAATAATGTCCGGGATGGAAAATGGGTCTATTATAGTGAAGAAGGTGATACAACAAAGGTTGTTAAATACATTGATGGAACCCCTGAAAATGAAGATCAATTAGAGCGTGAAGAAACTAAGGAAGTCAGAGAACTGGAAAACAATGAGGGTAAATATGGAGATCCGAGGGATATGTTAAATCAAAGAAACCGGAGAAATCAAAGAAACCAGAGAAATCAAAGAAAATAGATGTGAAAAGTAGAAACTGAACGTTTTTTTACCTGAATTATAATTCAGATTAAATGGTGGCTTGATTATCTCTTGTCACCATTTGCTTTTTATTTAAACAATAGTAAGGCACTTTCTATTTATTGAATTGAAAAAAAGGGCTTTTCTTAGAAAAAATTTAAGTGTAAAATTTCAGAATTGACATTTTACACTGTAACTTTAATACAAATTATACGAAAAGAATTTTAACTAAATGCTTATGAAGAAGATATTTACGTTTATATTTTTTATTAAAATTACCTTGGTAAGCACTGTTTTTGCACAGTCGCCGCGCTATTTAATTGAATTTAATGATAAAGACACATCAAATAATCATTTTTCTCTTAATGAGCCTGAAGACTTTTTATCATCAAAATCCCTGGAAAGAAGGGAAAGACAGAATATTGATTTGGTTTCAGAAGACCTCCCGATATCACAGAGATACATTGATAGTGTCAGATCTGTAGGAGTAAAGATTCAGAATAAGTCAAAGTGGCTTAATTCTGTAGTGGGTGAAATTGATTCTTCGAAACTGAATACGCTTCGGGATATTGATTTTATTAAGGAGCTAACTTATCTTGCTCCGGCAAAAGCAAAAAAGGGAGAGACGAAAAATAAAGGAACTCAGAATTTTAAAGTTACAGATAAATTCAGACATAAGAAAAAAAATATCGATAGCACAATTTATGGATATGCAGATAACCAGATTTTAATGCTTAACGGGAACTATCTTCATGAAAAAGGATATCAGGGGCAAGGGATGACAATTGCAGTAATTGATGCCGGTTTTCTAATGACAGATACAATTTCTGTTTTTGATGAGCTATGGGCAAATGGTCAAATATTAGGTCAACGGGATTTTGAAGAACCGGGACATGATATATATCAACAGGGAAATTCCGGTCATGGAACATACGTTTTTTCAATTATGGGTGGAAGAGAACCGGGAAATTTTTACGGCACAGCTCCAAAAGCTGATTACTGGTTGTTGCGTTCAGAGGTGGCTTCTTCCGAGTATGTTATAGAAGAATACAATTGGGTAGCGGCAGCAGAGTTTGCTGATAGCGCAGGTGTAGATATAATTAATACTTCGCTTGGTTACACCCGGTTTGATGACAGCACACAAGACCATACATATTCGGATATGGACGGAGAAAGTACAATTATTTCACAAGCAGCGTCCACGGCTGCCTCTAAAGGTATGTTATTGGTAGTAAGCGCTGGTAACAAAGGCAATGATCCGTGGAAATACATTTCTGCACCTGCAGATGCAAAAGATATATTAAGCGTTGGGGCCGTTGATAGCGAAGAAAAGTACGCATCATTTAGCTCGGTTGGTCCCAGTTCTGATAATAGGACTAAGCCAGAACTATCAGCTCAGGGTCAAAGAACTTTTTTTGCAGCTCCGGATGGTTCAATTGCTGCAGGAAACGGAACTTCTTTTGCCGCTCCTGTTATTGCGGGGCTATCAGCATGTTTGTGGCAAAAATATCCGGAGAAAACATACAAAGAGATAAAAGAACAAATTATGAAAAGTGCGCATCAGTATTCAAATCCTGATTCATTAAAAGGATATGGTCTGCCTGATTTCGAGGAGGCTTACGCGTTAACTATCGGGGAAAAAAGTAAGAAAATGATTAAGGCTTACCCCAATCCGTTTCAGGATAGTTTTTTCGTGAGCTTACCGGATGTATCTATTTCAACAGAGCAGATTGTGGTTACTCTTTATGATGTAGTTGGCAGGAAGATCTTTGAACAAGCTTATTCACCCAAAAAGAAAGGCTCACGAATTAAAATAACTCCTCAAAAGTCTGTTGAAGAAGGAGTTTATTTTCTGAATGTAAAATATACAGATAGTTATAGGTTGAGAACTAAGATGGTGAAACAATAATTAGGTGTTTTTTATTATGACAGATGAGCGGCTCACTTTACTGGAACTCAATCAGCAAGTCAGGGAAGGAATTAAAAGGCATCTCCCTGATAATTACTGGGTTATTTCAGAAATTAGTGAAATAAAAATTAACAGAAGAGGCCATTGTTATCTTGACCTTATTGAAAAAGACGAACTTGCAGAAAGAATACTGGCAAAGGCGCGAGCTATTATCTGGGCTAATAATTTCCGCATGTTAAAGCCTTATTTTGAAACTACCACAGGAAAAGAGTTGTCTGCCGGACTCAAGATTCTTATCAACGTTTCAGTAGAGTTTCATGAGCTCTATGGGTATAGTTTATATGTCTGGGATATCGAACCCAGTTACACTTTAGGGGAGCTTGCCCGACAGAAAATTGAAACAATAAAGCGCCTGGAAGAAGAAGGCATTTATAACATGAATAAAGAGTTGCCTTTTCCAGTTGTACCTCAAAAGATTGCCGTTATATCCTCGCAGAATGCCGCCGGATATAATGATTTCATAGAACAATTAAGTAACAATCCTTATGGTTACATTTTCTATCCCAAACTTTTCCCTGCTTTTATGCAGGGGGATGAGGTAAAATCTTCGATCATTCATTGTTTAGAAAAAATTTATGACCGGGAAGATTTTTTTGATGTGGTAGCTATCATCAGGGGAGGCGGTGCTCAATCTGATTTAAGTTATTTTGATCAGTATGAATTAGCTGCAAATATTGCACAATTCCCAATTCCCGTGGTAACAGGTATTGGCCATGAGAAGGATGAATCTGTCGTAGACCTGATTGCACACACAAAATTGAAAACGCCTACAGCAGTGGCAGATTTTCTTGTTTCAAAAACCTATGAATTTGAGCAAAATCTTTTTCAACAGAGAGATCAATTCATTGAATTTGTTAACAATTACCTTCATAAAAGAAGACAGTATCTAGATCAGACAAGCTATAAAATAGTCCCGCTTGCTAAAAATACTATAGATAAAGCAAGAGGAGATATAACCTTGAGGCATCAGAGATTGCAACATGCATATAAGAATTTACTTCGCAACCGCTACCATAAACTGATGTCACACAGTCATAGGATAAGCAATTTATCATTTTCTCTTGTAAAACAAGAAAAGCATGAAATTTTTGTTAAACAACAAAATCTGGAAAATTTCGTAAGGAAATATGTAAAAGATAAGAAAAAGCAAATCGACAATTTGACAAAAGCTATAAATTACCTGGATCCTGAAAATGTCTTGAAAAGAGGATTCTCAATAACTCAGAAAGACGGTGAGGTGATTAAGGATAAGCAGGCTCTCAAAAAGGGAGACGTTATCACTACTTATTTTTATAAAGGAAACATAGACAGTAAGGTTATAGATGATGAAAATCCACAGAATGATTAGAATGTTGTATAGATACTTTTTATTATATTTCAAATTTATTTTAATTTAAAAACAATGATTACCAAAATAGTAAATGCCGGTTTAATTTTTCTTTTTTTATCATTTTCACTCCACTCATTCTCGCAGGATGATTCTATTGATAGTTTAAAAGAACAACTTGAATCCCTTCAGGGAACAAAGAAAATTGAAACTTACAATGCAATTTCCAAAGCCTTTTGGGAAATAGCTCCCGATTCCAGCCTTTATTATTCAAAAAAGGCTTTAACTCTTGCAAAAGAGATGAATGACAAAGCAAGTATTTCTGATGCTTATAATAGAATTGGAAATGCTTTTTTTTATATGGGAATAAAGGACTCTACACTTTCCTATTACAATAAAAGTCTGGAAATACGGAAAGATATAGAAGATAAAGAACGTCTCGTTCAGGTATATCATAATTTTGCACTTTATTACAGAAATGAAGGAAACGATGAAAAGGCTATTAATTATTATAAAAAAGCACATCAGGCAGCAAAAGATGGTGGATTAACCGATGAAATATTTTTTTATTCATATACATTAAATAATTTATATATAGACCAAAATAATTATAAGAAAGCTGTTGAATTGTTATTGAAAACTATTGACGTTGCAAAGGAAACAGGTGATTCATTAGAAATAGCTAACATAAATAATAGAATAGGGAATATTTACGAATCCATCACTAGTTATGACAAAGCTTTGGAATATTATCTGGAGGCCCTGAAGATTTGGGAAGAAAAGGAAGTGCTCCGTGGAATGGCGATTTCATATAACAGTATTGGTATTATCCATGAACGCCTAAAAAACTACGACAAAGCCCTGGAATATTATAATAAAACATTAGATATATATAAGCAATTGGATGAAGAGTCCGGCATGGGAATGGTATATAATAATTTAGGTATCATTTATGATGAGAAAAATCAGAGAGATACTGCACTTAAGTATTATCAGAAATCGTATGACATTGACCAGGAATTAAATGACACATCAGGAATGTCGACTTCCCTGAATAATATTGGATTAGTATATTTTGAACAGGATAAAAACCAGAAAGCGTTGGAGTTTTTAAACCGGTCACTTAAATATTCCAAATTAATGGATGATGAATATAGCATTGCAAACACTCAAAATAATATTGCGGAGGTTTTGGTAGATGAAAGCCGATATGATGAAGCTTCCAGAAAACTCCAAATGGCCCTTTCAACAGCTAAAGAAATAAATGCCAGGGAAATAGAGGAAGAAAGTTATATGATTTATTCTAAGTTATACGAGGCTCTTGGGGATTACAAGAAATCTTTGCAATACCATAAACAACAAACAAAACTTCATGATTCAATCTTTTCACAGGAGAAACAGAATAAGATACAGGAATTGCAGGTAAAACAAGAAACCGAACAAAAGGAAAAAGAAATTCAATTGTTAAAGGAATTGCATAAGCTTGAAATTTCTAAACAAAAGACTTTTAGGAATTTTTCAATAGCATTGGTTGCTCTTTTAATTGTTATGATAGTACTTATCTATAGCCGTTTTAGTTTAAAGAAGAAAAGTTCCAAAATGCTTGAGGCTAAGAACAAGCAATTGCAACAGGCGAATGAGAAGCTTAAAAGGTCAAAAGACAATCTGCGAGAATTAAATGCTACAAAGGACAAGTTTTTTTCCATAATTTCTCATGATCTTAAAAATCCTTTTCAAGCACTCTTTGGTTTCTCCGAGGCACTTTATAAAGACCTGGATAAATTCTCCAGGGAGGAAATACAAGAATACAGCAAGCTAATTTATGAATCAACACAGAGCTTATATAATCTGCTTCAGAATTTACTTCAATGGTCTCGTTCGCAATTAGGCAGCATAAGAATCTCTCCGGCCAAAATTAAAGTAATCCATACTGTGAAGGATATTATTAATTTGCTTAAAATTAATGCGAATGAGAAGCAGATCTCTTTTGATAATAAAATATCCGAAGAGTTGGAGGTTTTTGTTGATGAACAGGTTCTATCCACGGTTTTACGAAATTTACTCAGTAATGCAATTAAATTTACTCCTTCCGGAGGTACAGTTACAATTTCCGGTGAAGAAAAAAATAACGAGGTAATAATTACTGTATCGGATACAGGCCAGGGAATTTCTAAAGAGGAGGAAGAAAAATTATTTGCAATTGATAAGAATCTCCCAAAAAGTGGAACAGAAAAAGAAAAAGGAACAGGTTTGGGATTGATTTTGTGTAAAGAATTGCTTGAATACAGCAATGGAAAAATTTGGGCAGAGATTAGCAATAAAGGAGGAATATTCAGATTTTCACTGCCAAAAGAACAGACGTAGGAGTTTTAATTT
>JBNJFT010000109.1:0-8067 GCA_051747065.1 Bacteroidota bacterium
GGATTTTCGAAGTATTTGAACATTTCCGGGGTGAAAACTACTTCCAGGTTGCGAGAATGACTCATAAATCAATGATTATTAAAGGTAACTTAAGATATAGAACAATTCGTATTGAGTTATTTTAACCTGAATTATTCAGGTTAAAAAGCCCTGCAATTAAACAGGGCTTTAATTATTTATTTATAAATTTTTTAGCTTATTTCTTATAGATGGGGATGTTAACTATTTCAGCTTTTAATACTTTTTTCCTGATTTTTATGTAAATCTCATTGCCTTCTTCGGCATATTCGGATTTAACATATCCCATTCCAATGCCCTTGTTCATCATAGGAGACATAGTACCAGAAGTAACTTCTCCTATGTTTTCTTCATTTTTGTTGACAATTTCATAATGTTGCCGGGGGATTCCTTTTTCCTGCATCACAAAGGCAATAAGTTTTCGGCTCACCCCTTCTTGTTTTTGTTTCCAGAGATAATCTTTATCAATAAAATCTTTGTAATCTTTGATTTTAACTACCCAACTTAAACCGGCTTCAATCGGGGAGGTAGTGTCATCAATGTCATTGCCGTAAAGGCATAATCCGGCTTCTAATCTTAAGGTATCTCTGGCACCTAATCCAATTGGTTTAATACCGAATTCTTTTCCAGCTTCCATTACTGCATCCCATATTTGTTCAGCTACACTATTGTCAACATAAAGTTCAAAACCATGTTCGCCGGTATAACCTGTTGCTGAAATGATTACATTGTCGGCACCTGCAATTTTCCCAACTTTAAAGCGGAATGGTTTCATTTCTGCAAGGTTTTCATCTGTTAATTTTTCCATGGTAGCCTGTGCCTTTGGGCCCTGAATGGCTAAAAGGGACATCTTGTCGGAGTCGTTTTTCATTTCAGCACCCATGGTATTTTGCTTTTGAAACCAGTTCCAATCTTTTTCAATATTTGCTGCATTCACTACAGCCATATATTTTTGTTCGTCATACTGGTAGATAAGAAAATCGTCAACAATGCCGCCTTCCCCATTTGGGAGACAGGTATACTGAGCTTTGCCTGGCTTCAGTTTTGCGGCATCATTAGCAGAAACCTTTTGTATAAGATCGTAGG
Organism: Bacteroidota bacterium; assembly: GCA_051747065.1. Lineage (GTDB taxonomy): Bacteria > Bacteroidota > Bacteroidia > Bacteroidales > UBA12077 > JAGXLC01. The sequence goes on from JBNJFT010000109.1 coordinate 1,105, forward strand.
CTTTGGGCCCTTCAATCCAAAACTCGCCCATGTGTGAAACGTCGAACATACCAACTTTTTCTCTTACAGTGATATGTTCATCTCTCAGACCGGAGTATTCAATGGGCATATTATAGCCGGCAAATTCAACTATCTTGGCTCCTAATTCTTTGTGTTTGTGAGTAAGTGCTGTATTTTTCATATTGATTTGATTATTTGTGATTAATTGATTACACAAAACTAATAATTTTTTGAAAACTTTAAGTTGCCTGTTACCAAAAGAAAAAGGAGGCTTGGTTTGAGCCTCCTTTCTATTAAAGTATACTTTTTATGTTTATTTAATTATTTTTCAAGTATTTCAAATTCTACACGCCGGTTTTTCTGTCTGCCTTCCGGCGTATCATTGGTTTCTATAGGTTTGGTGAAAGAATAACCTTCATACTTTAACCGCGACTCTGAAATTTCTTTTGATGTTAGGTAATCGACCACACTTTTTGCGCGTGCTTTGGATAGTTTTTTATTGGCTACATAGGAACCTACATTGTCCGTATGTCCTGAAATTTCCAGTTTAATTGAAGGGTTCTCTTCCAACAGTTCAACCACTCTTTCTAATTCTTCATAAGACTCTTTCTTGAGTTTTGATTTTCCTGTTTCAAAATATATGTTTTCAAGCACCATTTTTTTGCCAACTTCAACCTTATCAAGATAGAAGTCTTTATGTATAGAATCATTTTTGATTTCCATCTTATTGAGGTCAATGATATCGGAAAAGAATAAATAATCTTTAGCTGTTACTTCAACGCCATACTTTTTCTTTTCAGGAAGTTTAACTGTATAATTTCCCAGTGTATCGCTTAGATAAGTGGATATAACTTTATTTTCTTCATTATCAACAACTTGTATCTTTCCTTTTATTCCTTCGTTATTAGTACTATCTCTTATATCACCCACAAGGTATAGTGTTGTATCAATGGCTAATTTTTCAGGAGTTTTATCAATTATGGAAGAGTCGGGTTGTATGTCCCATGCCAGTTGTGCGCTGTCTTCCATGAGAAAATAATCCTTTTCTTCTCCAAGGAAAATAACTTCATAAATGTCTTTACGTCCGTGGGTATCATCCCGTATTGATGTGAAATAGGCCTTTTTGCCACTCTCATCTACAAGTCTGAATAAAAGGTCATCGTAAGGGGTATTCACCGGATAACCAATATTAACTGGCTCTTGCCAATTTCCATCCGCATCTCTGTCGGAATAGAAAATATCGTAACCACCCATAGAATTTTTGCCTTCAGAACTGAAATACATTCTTGTTCCCCGCTCATTTATATAAACCCCTTCTTCATTTAGCCAGGAATTAACTAATCCCCCTAAATTGCTGGGAGTCTGCCATTTTCCTTTGCTGTTTTTCTTGGTAGCAAAGATATCTTTCTTTCCAAGTGTTTGATCTTCCCAGGCTGACACATAGTAAAGCGTTCTTTCATCATTTGAAAAACACATTGCAGACTCTTTCGAATTTGTATTAACTGTGTTTGTGAAATTTTTAGGGCCTCTCCATTTTCCCCGCTTTTTTTCGTAATAATATATGTCGCCATTGTCTTTATCTCCTTTATAGATATATATCCTTTCCGGGTTTTCTGTAATTTCTACAATGGCATCATTGTCATCGCTTCTCAGTCTTTTGGGGACTAATTCTGCTTTGCCCCATTCTCCGTCTTTCTTGTATGAACGGTAAATGTTTGAATAAAATTTATTATCGCCAAGCCAACGCTCATCGTTTTCTTCGTTTTTACGGCGGGAAGTAAAATATAAAATGCTATCATTGGGGTGAATGATGCTGCCATAATCATCGTATTCCGAATTGATATTTTCACCCAGGTTGCTTATGTTTACACGAACAGGATCCTGCATCAGATCTTGAGCATTGTCACATTGGCGAATAAAAACATTGATTTCATCGCTGGTTTTATCCAGTTCTTCAATAATATCTTTTTCCAGGCAACGCTGGTAATTTTTTATGGCATTTTCAAACTGATAATCCAGGTGATAAGCTCTTGCCAGCAAATAAAAAATATCAATTGCCACTTCTTCATCTAGCGAAAGTGCTTTATTAAAGGATTTGACTGCCTCTTTATTTTCTCTTAAAGAAAGGTAGCAAACTCCCATCTTGTAATTTAAAGCTGCATTATCCGGATTATATTTATATGCATCTTTGTAGTGTTCTAAGGCTTTGTCAAAGAAACCAATACCCTCCTCAAAATAATTATCTGCTTCTCTTCGGCTTTTCCATGCGTCTCTGAAACCTTCTTTGTTGTCAAGTTTAAAATTTCGTCTTTTAATCCGAATATCTTTTTGCCCCAAAACAGAATATGTTCCGGCAAAAAGAAGTGTTATTGTCAGAATGATTGTTAATTTTTTGTAAATCATTATCTTGAGTTTATTTTATTCGCAATCTTTTAAATATTCATCTGCTTTTTCAACTTCAAGTTCTTTGGCTAGTTTCCAATCTTTACAGGCCTTGTCAAATTTCCCAAGGTTTTCCCATGCCAATCCCCGATTTAAATAAGCTTCAGCAAGTTTTTTATCTTTTTCGATAGCTTTATCAAATGCATCAATTGCTTTTTCAAATTCACTTTGCTTTAGAAATACAATGCCTATATTGTTTATAGCTTCTATAGAGGAAGAATTGATTTCCTTTGCTTTTCGGTAATCTGAAAGTGCTTCCTCATATTTCTCGAGGTTGTTTTTGGCGTTCCCCCGGTTTATATATGCTTCCGTATAATTTGGATCATTCTTTATTGCCAATGAAAAGTTTTCACTTGCCTTTTGAAAATCCGAGATTTTCATGTAGGCTTTCCCGAGGTTATTATATGTAAATGGTGAATTTTCCCTGTGTTTTAGTGCGGTTTTGTAATCTTTAATCGCCCCTTGATAGTCACCCTGCATCAATTTTGATGTTGCACGGTCATGATAAGCATTGAAAAAATCATATTTTTCATCTATGGCGGTGGAGAAATTCATTATGGCATTGCTGTAATCTTCATCTTTATGATAAGCTATACCACGAAAGTAATATACTTCCGAATTTTTGTAATCAGATTGTACTGCCATTGCGAAATCTTCAATTGCCTGCTCTATATCTCCTTCTTCAAAATTTAAGTAACCACGGTAAAAATAGGCTTCGCCCTTTTTTTTGCCTTCAGCATATTTGATGGCTTTATTAAAATCATTTTTTGCGCCGTCTGTATTGTGTTGTTTAATATACAACTTTCCACGTTCCAGATAAGCCTCTTCAAATTTAGGTGATGCATTTATGGCTTTGTTTAAATTATAAATAGCCTGGTCATAATCTTTTTCTTCGATATAGTCTACTGCCTTATTAAATCTTTCTTTGGCTTTTTTTGAATTTGCCTGGGCAAACGCGGAGCTGCCCAATAAGATGGTGCATGTAAGTAGTAAAAAAATACGTTTCATTATTTCATTTTTTTATATTCAATGCTCAAGGAAAACGGGTGGGTAAATTTAATAAAAATCCCCGGGAAAAATACTTTGTTACCTCTTAAAATTTTATACATACTGTTGAATAGGTTTTGGTAAATACAATCATCTTTTTAACCAGCTGCGTTGCAAAAGCCTTGAAGCAGAGAACTACATCGGCTGCTTTCGGCGCCTTGCATCTGCACCAAACTTGACGCATGAATAATTCAGGTTAAGTTAAAAGCATATTTTTCTTTTTATAGGAATTTTTATATATTGCATAAAATAATTTCTAAATTTGCAAACAGATAAGTTTCAATAAGAAGATTTAATAACTCTAAAAAACATTTTATATGCTTAAAAGTGAAACAAGGAATGGGGTTGAAATATTGTCATTCGAAAATGTCAGTAAATTGAACATTCTTGTTGCTCAATCCTTAAAAGAGGAAATAGCTCAATATTTGAATTCTCCAGGAAAGAAAATTGTATTAAATCTGGATGGTGTTGAATATGTTGATAGTTCAGGCTTTGGCGCTCTGCTTTCAATTCTGAGAAATGCAAAGAACAATGAAAGCACATTTAAGATTTGTAATATTTCAGAAGATGTGATGGAATTAGTGAAGTTATTACAGTTGCATAATGTTTTTGAAATTCATAATAGTGTAGATGAATGTGTCGACAGTTTTGATTAATAATAAAGCCGCTTCAGCTCTGAAGCGGCTTTTTCTTTTACTTCCCTGCAATATCTGCCTTATTCATTACTAAATACAATTTTTTCGCCATCATAGTCCACTAAAACGGGCTTTTCTTTATTTATCTTATTGCCTAACACAGCTTTTGACAGTTCATTCACTATAAATTTTTGAATTACGCGTTTTACCGGTCTTGCACCATAGTGTGGGTCGTAACCTCTATCTGCAATCCATTCTATTGCTTTATCTGTTATTTTCACATTCACATGTTGTTTTTCAAGCATCTCCTGAACTATTGAAAATTGCATGTTTACTATTTCTTTGATCTCTTGTTTAGTTAATGGGTTGAACATCACAATTTCGTCGATTCGGTTTAAAAATTCCGGGCGAATTGTTTGTTTTAACATTTGCAGAACTTCGTTTTTTACCCCTTCTATTATTTCGTCACGGTTTTCATCATTCAGATTGTCGATTTTTTGCTGAATTAAATGAGATCCCGTATTAGAAGTCATAATTATTATAGTGTTTCTGAAATCAGCTCGTCGTCCTTTGTTGTCTGTTAAACGACCATCATCCAATACTTGTAGTAATATATTAAACACGTCTGAATGAGCTTTTTCTATCTCATCAAGCAATATCACGGAATATGGTTTTCTCCTTACTGCTTCTGTTAATTGGCCGCCTTCATCGTAGCCCACGTATCCTGGAGGTGCCCCAACAAGTCTTGAGACGCTATGTCTTTCCTGGTATTCCGACATATCAATACGTGTCATCATGTTTTCGTCGTCAAACAGGAATTCAGCCAGCGCACGGGCAAGCTCTGTTTTTCCAACACCTGTTGTGCCCAGAAAGATAAACGAACCAAGTGGCCTTTGTGTGTCCTGCAGGCCGGCTCTACTTCGCCGAACTGCATCTGAAACAACTTGTATGGCTTCATCCTGACCGACTACCCGTTTATGAAGCTGGTCTTCAAGTTGCAATAGTTTTTCTCTTTCAGATTGCAGCATTTTGCTAACCGGAATTCCTGTCCATCTGGCCACAACTTCGGCAATGTCTTCATCGTCAACTTCTTCTTTTATTAAAGCACTTTCCTGCTGCATTTCCGATAATTCCTTTTGAAGCTTTTCAACTTCATTTTCTGCTTCCTGGATTTTACCGTATCTTATTTCAGCTACTTTTCCATAGTCTCCTTCCCGTTCTGCTACTTCAGCTTCATGTTTGTAGTGCTCTATTGCTTCTTTGTTTTTTTGAATATTATCGATGATACTTCTTTCTGATTCCCACTTCGAACGTAATTGGTCTCTTTCTTCTTTCAGATTGGCAATTTGTTCGTCCAGCTCTTTGCTTTTTTGTTTGCCTCCTTCTCTTTTTATCGCTTCTCGTTCAATTTCAAGCTGTTTGATTCTTCTTTCAATATCATCAATGTTTTCGGGAACAGAATTCATTTCCAGCCTTAATTTGGAAGCAGCTTCATCGATAAGGTCAATGGCTTTGTCGGGCAAATAGCGGTCTGTGATATACCTTTTGGATAATTCTACTGCCCCGATTATAGCGTTATCTTTGATACGCACCTTATGATGAGATTCATATCGTTCTTTAATTCCCCGAAGAATTGAGATTGCGCTCATCTCATCAGGTTCATCAATAATTACTTTTTGGAAACGTCTCTCAAGAGCTTTGTCTTGTTCAATGTATTTTTGATATTCATTTAATGTGGTTGCACCAATCGCTCTTAACTCTCCTTTTGCCAATGCAGGTTTAAGAATATTGGCTGCATCCATTGCCCCTTCGCCTTTACCTGCTCCAACTAATGTGTGGATCTCATCGATGAAAAGAATAATTTCTCCTTCTGATGAGACTACCTCTTTAACGACAGCCTTTAGCCGTTCTTCGAATTCACCTTTGTATTTTGCTCCGGCTATCAGAGATCCCATGTCCAGAGCATATATTTGTCTGCTCTTTAGGTTTTCGGGAACGTCTCCTCTGACAATCCTGTGAGCTATTCCTTCTGCGATTGCTGTTTTTCCAACACCTGCGTCACCTATTAAAACCGGATTATTCTTTGTTCTTCGGGTTAAAATTTGCAGTATTCGCCGAATTTCTTCATCTCTGCCAATTACAGGGTCAAGTTTATTATTTCGTGCTCTTTCAATTAAGTTAATAGCAAAACGATTAAGAGCATCAAATTGATCCTCTACTGATTGGCTGTCTACTTTCGAACCTTTCCTCAACTCTTTTATGGCTGCGTTCAGATCTTTCTCTGTAACTCCGTTGTCTTTCAACATTTGAGAAACATCATCACTGGCCTTAAGCAGGCCTAATAATATATGTTCAATGGATACGAATTTATCTCCATAATCTTTTGAATAGTTCATTGCTTCACGCAATGTTTTCGAAGCCGAATTTGATAAATAAGGCTCTCCTCCTGAAACCTTGGGATATGATTCTATAATGCGATCAAGAACTTCCTCGAGGTTTCCGGTATTTACGTCGAGTTTTCGTAATAAATAATTAACAATTCCTTCTCCTTGACTTAACAGGGCTTTCAATAAATGCCCGTTTTCTATAGCTTGGTTTTGATAGCCTTCAGCTATCGAAAAGGCTTTTTCAATTGTTTCCTGTGATTTTATTGTGAAATTATTTAGATTCATATCATTATCCTCCTTTTTTCTGAATTGTATATTTATTTGTTCAAATTATCTGCCAAACTGTAAGAGTAGATATTTTACGACAAAATTTCATTAAAGCCCTTGATTTTTGTGCCATTTTGACATAAGACATGCCTATTTCGCTCTTAAGATAGTGAATATGAAAGTGA
>JBNJFT010000110.1:0-8024 GCA_051747065.1 Bacteroidota bacterium
GCTTTAATATCCTGAGGAGAAGAAGTTTTTCTCTTCTTTGTGTCATCTTTGGGAGATGACTTGGCAGGATTGCGCTTTTCTTTCTTAACAGGCTCTGATTCTTCTGTAGCATTTATAGCTTGCTGATCCAGAATTTTATAAACCAGATCTTGTTTCCTTAATGAGTCGGCTTTTTTAACGTTCAAGTCTTTAGCAATTTGCCTTAACTCCGACACAAGTTTTTTGTTTAACTCGAGAATATCGTACATAACTTTTTAATTGGAAATTTTAATCATTAAAATATTGTTGTAATAGTTGCAATTGTATAGGTCAAAGGAGAAAATTCATGATTACCGAAATGGAAATCTTGTGCAAGTATAAAGATTTCATTGAAAATACCAAAATAAAACTAAAAATATTTTACAAAATTATATTTAATTGATCTTTTATTTATAAAATCAAATCATTATTTTCACAAACAAAAATACAACAATTTTATTGTTTTTAACGTATGAATTAAGAATACATTACAATTTTCATATTAATTTAAAGACTAACTTTACCTAATGAGACAACTTAAAATCATTAAACAAGTTACTAACAGAGAGGCACTCTCGGTTGATAAGTATCTTCATGAAATCAGTAAAGAAGACTTATTAACAGCAGAACAAGAGGTTGATTTAGCCAGAAAAATTAAAAAAGGTGATGAACAGGCCATGGAAAAGTTGATCCGGTCGAACCTCCGTTTTGTAGTCTCTGTAGCAAAACAATACCAAAACCAGGGGCTAAGTCTTCCCGATCTAATCAATGAAGGGAACCTGGGCTTAATAAAAGCTGCAAAAAGATTTGATGAAACCAGAGGCTTCAAATTTATCTCCTATGCTGTTTGGTGGATCAGACAATCTATCCTGCAGGCCCTGGCAGAACAAGCTCGCATTGTACGACTCCCTCTTAACAAAATAGGTTCAATCAATAAGATAAACAAAGCGCTTGCAGAATTAGAACAAAAGCACGAAAGAGAACCATCCATAAACGAAATAGCCAAGACTCTGGAAATAGCACCGGATGAAATTAAAGAAGCTTTTAAAAACTCAAGCAAACCTCTTTCAATGGATGCCCCCCTTAGTGAGGAGGAAGAAGATAGCATGTATGAAGTTATGGAAAGTTCAGAAAACCCAACACCTGATCAAATGTTACTTAACGAATCATTGAACAGGGAAATAGAAAGGGCATTATCATCTCTTACTGAAAGAGAAGCAAAAATCATTCGTCTGTATTACGGCCTAAATAACAAACATCCTTTTACTCTTGAAGAAATTGGTGAAAAAATCAATCTTACCCGTGAAAGAGTAAGACAAATCAAAGAAAAAGCCATTAAAAGGCTCAAACATGCAACCCGAAATAAAATCCTCAAATCTTATTTAGGCTAAAAATTAACATTTATAGATAAGTGTCATTAAAAAAAAATGGCACTTATTTTTTTACGAACTTTTTTTTCACAATGGAACTAAAAAAAATTACAACACCCTACATATCTAAAGAATACGAAGGAATTGGCGGAAAAATTAAAGAAGCACCAGAAGATTTTGTTGTAGACGAAATACCGGCATATTATCCTTCCGGCACCGGCGAACACCTCTTTATTCACTTAACAAAAACAGGAATAACAACAAAAGAAGTACAAAAAGTAATAGCCAACATTTTCAACACAAAAGTTAAAGATGTAGAATTTGCAGGAATAAAAGACAAACATGCTGTAACTTCTCAATACTTTAGTGTATGGCTGCTTGACAAACAAGACCCGGAGCTCGTCCATAAACTGGAAGAAGAATTGCCGGTGAAAATTAATTCCTATAACTTTCATCAAAGAAAAATCAAAAAAGGGCATCTTTGGGGCAATCGGTTCAATATAAAAATTCGGGAGGTTGAAACGGATATTGATGAAGCTTTCAAAAAAACACAACAAATAACAAAAATAATTCACCAGGAGGGATTGCCTAACTTATATGGCAATCAAAGATTTGGGATTGAAGGAGATAATGCCCAAAAAGGGTTGGAAATACTCAAAGGCGAACGAAAAGTCCCCAACAAATGGTTGAAACAGTTCTTACTTTCAAGTTTTCAAAGCCACCTGTTTAATTATTACATAGTCAAACGAATAGAAGCCGGCTTGCTGGATAAATTCATGCAGGGAGACATTGCTAAAAAACACGACACCGGTGGAATGTTTGTGGTAGAAGACAAAGAAACCGAACAAGAACGCTTCAACAATAAAGAAATTTGTTTTACAGGGCCTATGTTCGGAAAAAAGATGACCCCCGCAAAAGAAGAAGCTCTCGAATTTGAAAATTCTATCATGGAAGAAAACGGAGTAACTGCGGATGAGTTCAAACAAGTGAAAGTCAATGGTACAAGAAGAAGCGGAATTATCCTTCCTGAACTTGAAACATACAAAGAGAATGATGGCATTAGAGTGAAGTTCAATCTTCCGAAAGGAGCTTTTGCAACAATTGTATTAAGAGAAATAATGAAAACCGAATAGAGATTTTTTTATCCGGCCTTTTTACTATTTTTGTTAGAAAAAACGAAAATTATGGATCACCTTATCGCACCTTCGATGTTATCGGCAGATTTTGCCAATCTTCAAAAAGATATAGAAATGGTCAATCAAAGCGAGGCAGATTGGTTTCACCTTGATATTATGGATGGCATGTTCGTTCCTAACATTTCATTTGGAATTCCTGTTATTGAGGCAATAAACAAACATGCAAAGAAACCGCTGGATGTTCACCTAATGATTGAAGATCCGGGCCGATACACTGAACTTTTTAAAAAAGCAGGAGCAGACATTCTTACAGTGCACATGGAAGCCTGCAAGCATCTTCACCGTAGCATTCAAAAAATTCATTCCATGGACATGAAAGCCGGAGTTTCTCTGAATCCGCACACTCCGGTAAATACACTTGAAGATATTATTACCGATTTAGACATGGTGCTTATCATGTCGGTCAACCCGGGATTTGGAGGACAAAAATTCATTCCACAGTCTTATAATAAAATCAAACAATTAAAACAATTAATTAAAGACACCGGTTCGTCAGCAAAAATAGAGGTTGATGGCGGAGTTAGCTCCTCAAATGCAAAAGAACTTATTGAATCCGGGGTTGATATTCTTGTAGCCGGGAGTTTTATTTTCAAATCCGATGAGCCGATCAAAACAATAAAGGGACTAAAACAACTAGCTTAGGTATTATTTTCAGAACTACGAGTAATATCTATTAATGAATACAGAATTCAGAATTCAGAATTCAGGGAAAGACAGCCTGTTCTGAATTCTGAATTCTGAATTCTGGAATAGTCTGTAAATTACTATTTCCCTTCAGCATAATCTTTTAAATACTTATACTTTTCTGTCAACTCGCCATTTTTCGTGATGGTAGCTCTTTCTATTACACCTTTATCGTCATTTCCTAACAAATAAGGGAATATCTCATCAAGCAACGTTTCTCCGAATTCCTGAGACGCGTCCCTGGGTAATTCTCCCGGAAGATTATCTACTGCCATGACAGTTATGTTCTTTTTATCACTGAATGGAGGCTCTTCCTCCTCTGTATGCGGATTATAATCGTAAAACGGATCTGCGATGGTAGAAGACCTTAATGTTGAGGCAATTGGGCCTTCAATATCACAACTCACATCAGCAATGACAGAAATCCTGAAATCCGGTTCTTTCATATCTTCCTTTGTAATAAAATGGGGAGATTTCGGATCCCAATAATGGCAGGCAATATATAGATCAGTAACTTTCTGATAGGGTTTAAAAGTTGATTCGTATTCTTCGGGATGTGCAATAAAGTGTTTAAAATCAAACTTTAATCCCCGTTTGTGTTGAACATAATTCTGTGGATCGAGTCGACAAACTACAGGTTCATCAAATTGATCATTTAAAAACTCTTCAGGAGTTATCTCACGAAGGTTTAAAGCCCGTAATGTTTCCATTGCGCCCATAGCAACACGTCCACCACCGGTAAGGAGTATTTTTTTTGGTTTAAGATTAACCTTTTTCAATCCGGCAAACATCTCATCCATATCGTGGCATTCATGTGCAGGCTTTAGCTCATAGGAATTATTTTTCAGCCCTCTTGCCCTCAAACCATTGTAAGCGCCAACCATTCCTGCCCAGCGTCCAAATGCAATAATTCGTGCTCCGTTATAATCTGTTAGATATTCATAATCAATTAAAGTAATGCGCTTTTTAACAATTTCCTGCATCAGCTTTTGGTTGTGAGGCTGCTTTTTTCCGACATGAGCAAAAAACAAATACGTTTTATCTGGTAAAAGAGCTGAATAGTCGACCTCTTTAATTCCCAGAAGGATATCGCAATCGCTTAAGTCCTCCTTCATTGTTAATTCAAGATACCTGTATTCTTCATCAGAAAATCCCCGGATGTCGCTTGGTTGAATACACAATTCTGTTTCCGGGAAACGTTCGGTAAACGTAAGTGCCTGGGCGGGAGTGATAGGTACGCGTCTGTCAGGTGGATTTTTTGTTTCACGTAAAATTCCGACTTTGGTTTTCTTGCTCATAAAAAAAGGTTTTAAGTTTGGAGCAATAAATTTAAGGTTTTTTCAGTAAAAAGGAACCAATTCATAATAGATTTCATACATTTGCGTTAATTATAATGCAATACATGGGGCTGATCTTGGCTTCGACGGCAGGATAAATCGATATGTAAGCATGCCGAGCTTTGTGAATTTGGCTCGTAAATCTCAATTCTCATGTCATATTAAATGGCAACGAAGAACACGCACTTGCTGCGTAATCACGCGATGCGGATTACGCTTAATCCCGACGGCAAGATAGCCGCGGGACAAGTCGCCTCTCCGGCGGCGCTGACCAGCCGCAGCCGGGCTAAGGGGTGAAACCGTAAAGTTGGTATAGCTTGAGTGTAGCCTCGGCACTCAGGTGAAACTTTAAGAGGCTGGGAAGCAATGAAGGTTTGTTCCTGGCCATTTTGCTTCCGAGATGCAAACAAGGAACTAAGCATGTAGAAAGCATGTGGGTTTCCTGTCCGGACGCGGGTTCGACTCCCGCCAGCTCCACAAAAACAGTTTGGAGTGTGAGTATTGAGCAACAGCGAAATGCGATCACTTCAAACTGTTTTTGTTCCTCTTTACTCAAACTCTAACTCTAACTGAATTTTAGAATTTGAGAATCGAACAACATAATATTTAATAATTCATTTAAAGTATTAACATGTTTGATTTTGAAAAACTTGGTGTTTATGCTAAATCCAAAAAATTTAACAAGGCTGTTGCTTCTTTCCTTGAAAATACCAAAATAGATAGAAATTACCATGACCAGTTAAAAAGGGCTTCATTTAGCATTATGCTCAACATTGCCGAAGGTTCGGGCCGTTTTACCAAACCTGACAAAAGAAATTTTTATATTATCTCCAGGGGATCAGCTTTTGAATGTGTCGCTATATTCGATTACCTAAAAGACATGGAACTCATTGATGAAACTAAGTTCAAAGAATTTTATTCACAATTAGAAGAAATTTCAAAAATGCTTTTTGCTCTCATCAAACAATTACAATAAACAAACACACCAACATTTTCAATGCTCCGATAGTTTTTATGAAGCGAGTTACACCAATTACCCCGATGGCAGGTTAACCCGCCATAGCAAAGGAAAAGTCCATTACACAAAGGATAAACTCCCTTTAGAATTAATTACCTATACTGCTTTCCGCGATAAATACAAGGCATTTGCTTTTGAGAAATATTTGAAATCCGGATCGGGGGCAGCTTTTCGGAATAAGAGATTGGTGTAAATCTTATATCCCTTCAAATACCGCTCCATCATCCTGTGAAACATTTTATTGTGTGTGGGGTAACGTAGGTGGAGTAATTCGTGAACAATGATTTTATTTCGCTTTTGGGGTGACAAATCCAATACTTCAACATCAAAGGTTAGACTTCTTCTACTGATGTAACCGGCCCATGTGTTGTTCATTTTTCTGATTTAAATTCTTTTTTAGCGCCTTATTTATACTTTTTCACGCTCTTCTACGAAAGTTTTTATCTTTTTCATACTTGATAAAACCTGCTCACTTCCAGGAATTTCATCCAACCAGCATAACTGAGGTAACTCTTCTTGATATTTGGATTCAAGTTTATTCCACAGTATCTCCATATTTTTAAATAATGGAGATTCAGACAGAGGATTATTTAACCACTCGCCATTGAATAGAGGATTTGTTTTATCATCCTGTTTTGCCAGTGCAATTATTTCAAAAGTTTCAGAAACTAAAATATCATTGTTTTCCACTATCATGTGGAGATCATAAAAATGCCTTATCTTATTTTTCAAAGAATCTATGCTCTCATAAGATAAACGAACCAATGAAAGCAGCTTTTCAGAAAAAGTTCTTTCCAGGCTCAATACATTTAGCGAAACGGGTTCTAATGCATATTGCTTTACTTCTTTATTATAACCCTGTTGCGTTAGAAATTTATAAAGCAAGCTGTGAACTGCTAATTCTGAATTAGGCACGGGATTAGTAAAAGAATTCAACTCAACTTGAATGACATCTTTTATGGCTGCTAAATCTGAATCACTGAATGTTTTTGGATAATCAAAGAAGGTCCTTCTGTTTTTGCCTTTTTTGTGAGTTTCGGGATGATTTTTTATTTGAGTTAACCCTGCAGTTATTGTGTTTTCAATATTCCTAAACAGGGTTTTTCTTCTGGCATCTCCAAGGTCTTTGTCATTAAGTAATGCCAGATCAATATCTTCAGAAAATCTTGCAATATATGTATAAGTTTTTGACAGGGAAGTACCACCTTTAAATACAACCTGATCCTTGTATTCTGACTCTGATAACTTTTTAAGCACCAATGACACCCAATAATCTTTTTCAATAAGCACACTCCTGATATTGAAATGTTCAGCAGCAGCCTGAATAGCGTCTTTAAAATCCTCTGAATTCTCGTGAAAAATCATTTAATCCCCCATTTTTCTTTGTTAGGTAAAGATAACTCATTTATGGGAAATGAATATTTCGTTAGTGGATTGAGGGTGTTTTTAAGTGTTTTTGCCTCTTTTGCATTATAAATGATTTCTATAATTGCCCCCAGGATAGCTCTCACAAAAGGAGGATAATTGTATGAAGCTCGTTTAAGTTTCCGAACTTTTTTCAAGGACAGCTCACGGATTCTGGTTTTAATTACTCGAATAACTTCATCAGGACTGCTGTCCGGTATATTTTTACTATCCTTAATGGCATCCAGCAACTGTAGCAGATATGGATCATATTTACTAATATCAAAATTCTTTTTTGTGTAATTGATTTTAACACCGCTAATTGTTTTGGATGGCTTTTGCTTTTTGGTGGCCAGGGTTATTACATTGGGAACCTGGGTTGTTAACCCCAACTTGTTATAGATTCCTAAACCGGTTTCGTAAACCGCTTCTCCGTTATTTTTGTTTTTTAATGCCTTTAAAAATTCATTCTCTGAAGGTTTAAGGGTACCAAATTTACTCATTTGGGGTACATAATATTTACCTCTTTCTATCCTCTTAATTTGATTTTCCATGGCAAGCCGGCTTAAAGCTTTAGCAATGGCCGTGGGTTTCTCCCTGTAGTTATCAAAACAGGAATAGTCAAAAACCTTGCCAGGCTTCATCGTAGAAACTTTAGCAATGACTTCTTTATTTACTGATTGTTTGTTCATAATGCAAATTTATTATTAATAACGAAATTTGTCAATTAAATTATATAAAAAAGTTGACATAATCAATTTCATTTATACTTAATTTTTATTATGATTTAAATATTTTATTGGCCTGTGATAAGTTATAAAGTATGGCCGGAAGGAAAAAATAATATAAAATCTGCGAAATATATTTAATCTTTAATCGCCATCATAGCATCCTATCCCCTCAAATATCTCTCCATCATCCTGTGAAACATTTTATTGTGTGTGGGGTAACGTAGGTGGAGTAATTCGTGAACAATGATTTTATTTCGCTTTTGGGG
>JBNJFT010000111.1:0-7786 GCA_051747065.1 Bacteroidota bacterium
TGTTCATAACAATTTAAAAAATAACAAAGCCCCTTCTTTTCAATTTTCAAAAGCCTTCTTAAATTTGTTAAAAATGAGAAAACGAGAAAGATGGATAAACAACAAGCGAAACAACGCATTGAACAACTGAGACAAGAACTTACCGAACATAACTATCGGTACTATGTTTTGGCTCAACCTACCATAACAGATTTTGAGTACGATAAACTCATGGAAGAACTTATTAATCTTGAAGAAAATTATCCGGAGTTCAAAGACAAAAATTCCCCATCCCAGCGCGTTGGAAGCGACATAAACAAAGAATTTGAGCAGGTTCGCCATAAATACCCCATGTACTCGCTCAGCAATACGTATTCAGAAGAAGAGGTAAAAGAATTTGAAACACGGATTAAAAAGACCCTCTCCAACCCTATCGAATATGTCTGCGAACTCAAATACGACGGCGTAGCAATTTCAATAACTTACATCAACGGCGTTCTGGAACGGGCCATAACCCGAGGAGACGGCATTCAGGGCGATGACGTTACCGAAAATGTGAAAACCATTCGAAGTATTCCTCTTAAACTGAGAGGGTCAGACTATCCGGAGGAGTTTGTAATCCGGGGAGAAATATTGCTGCCTCATGGTGGTTTTAAGAAACTCAACGATGAAAAAGAAAAGAAAGGAGAAGCACCTTTTGCCAATCCCAGGAATGCGGCGGCCGGAACGCTTAAACTTCAGAAATCAGCCCTGGTTGCTAAAAGGCCGCTGGACTGTTTCTTTTATTCCCTTGCAGGAGAAAACCTGCCGTATAACAAGCATTATGAAGACCTGAAGAAAGCCAAAGAATGGGGTTTTAAAATTTCCGGCCAGTTAAAAAAATGCGGCAACAGAGAGGAAATATTTGAATACATAAACTACTGGGATGAAGAACGTAAAAATCTTCCTTATGACACAGACGGCGTAGTAATAAAGGTAAACGACTACAAACAGCAGGAGCAGTTGGGTTACACGGCTAAATCCCCACGTTGGGCCATTGCCTATAAATTCAAAGCCGAACAGGCAGAGACAGTGTTAATGAGCATTTCCTACCAGGTGGGCAGAACAGGGGCTGTTACACCTGTTGCAAACTTAAAACCTGTCAGGCTTGCAGGGACCACCGTCAAACGTGCTTCACTTCATAATGAAGATCAGATAAACCTTTTGGATGTCCGATTACATGATACCGTTTATGTTGAAAAAGGCGGAGAAATTATTCCGAAAATTGTTGGAGTTAACAAAGAAAAACGGTCAAAAGACAGCGAAAAGATTGAATTCATCAAAAGGTGCCCTGAGTGCAGCACGGAACTCGTGAAAATTGATGCCAGGCATTATTGCCCGAATGAATACGGCTGTCCACCGCAGATTAAAGGACGTATTGTTCATTTTGTTTCCCGGCGGGCAATGGACATTGAAGCTGCAGAGGCAACAATTGAAGCACTTTACAACAAAGGGCTCATCAATGATTTAAGTGATCTGTTTCAACTACAAAAAGAAGATTTGCTTAAATTGGAAAGATTCGCAGAAAAATCAGCCCAAAATCTTATTGACAGCATAAATGCAGCCAAAGAGGTGCCATTCCCCCGTGTTCTTTATGCTCTTGGGATCAGATTTGTTGGAGAAACAGTGGCAAAAACGCTGGCAAAACACTTCAGAAGCATTGACAAGCTCGCCAATGCAAGCTATGAAGAACTTATTGAAGTTCCGGAGATTGGAGAACGTATTGCTCAGAGTATCCTGAATTATTTTAATGATCCAAAAAATCAAAAAATTATACAAAAGCTGAAAAAAGCAGGTGTGCAAATGGAGTTGGAGACCGAAGAAGAGAAAAGTACAGGGAAATTGGCCAAAAAAACATTTGTTATCTCCGGAACATTTCAACAGGCATCCCGCGATGAATTGAAACAACTAATTGAAGACCATGGCGGAAAAAACACCTCTTCAATATCTTCAAATACAGATTATTTGGTAGCAGGAGAAAACATGGGACCTAAAAAATCAGACAAGGCAAAGAAATTGAATATTCCAATCATTTCAGAGAATGAGTTTTTCGATATGATCTCGAATGAATAATCTAATTTTTGAAAAATAACTCTTATTCAACAAAATTTATTAAACTTGTAAAGTGAATATTGTGAAAAAATACAAATTAAAAATAGCAAACTGGCTTCTAAAGAAAGAGGTTAGGGCTGTAAAAAGAAAAAAAGAAGTTCACAACTTTGATGATGCGAATTCTGTAGGAGTTTTGTTCTCAGCCGAACAACCCAATGCTTTTGATGTAACAAATGAATTTCTGCATTATCTGGCACATAAAAAGTTACAAATTTTTGTGTTAGGTTATATCCCCAAAAAAGAGATCCCAAAAGAATTTTTGATGAACAGTAAAATCAATTTTCTCTGCAAAAAAGATATTTCATGGATTCATAAACCCAAAAGCCATGTTGCCTCCAAATTTATCACCAGAGAATTCGACATTCTTTTTGATCTCAGTGACATTGAGCACTTCCCACTGAAGTACATTAACAATTTATCGAGAGCTAAATTCAAGGTAGGAAAAGAACCAACCGGAGGAAGGGAATATGATTTTATGATTAATATCCGGAATAACCCGCAACTTTCTTATTACGTTGAACAAGTCAAAGAATACATTGAAAAAATAAACAAAGAAAAATAGGTGCCTTATGTTATCAGAAAAATTCATTGGGACAGGTGTAGCGGTAACTACACCGTTTAAAAACAACAAAAAAATTGATCATGGTGCTTTAAAAAAGCATATTCAATTTTTGATCGAAAATGGTATAAACTATCTGGTTATCCTGGGAACTACAGGAGAGTCTGTTACTTTAACCAAAAAAGAAAAGCAAGAAGTCATAGACACTTTCCGTGAAACATCTAATGGCCAGGTGCCACTTGTCTTCGGACTAGGTGGAAATAATACAGAGGCTGTTGTAGAGAAACTACAAAACATTGATTTACAGGGAATAGATGCAATTTTATCTGTTGCCCCCTATTACAACAAACCTTCACAACAAGGTCTTTACGAGCATTTTAAAACCATTGCAACCAACAGTTCAGTACCAGTAATCTTATATAATGTACCCGGACGAACAGGAGTTAACATTGCCGCAGATACAATCACTCAACTGGCTAAAGACTCTAAAAACATCATAGCAGTTAAAGAAGCCTCGGGAAGTTTTACACAAGCAATGCATATCATCCAAAATAAACCCGAAGAGTTTCAGGTAATTTCAGGAGAAGACGGAATAACCCTGCCTTTACTTTCAATTGGAGTTAATGGCATTATCTCTGTCACTGCAAACGCTTTTCCAAAAGAATTTTCTACAATGGTGAATTATGCGCTAAAAAACGATTTTCAGGCTGCCAAAGAAATCCATTACAAATTATTGCCAATTGTTGAAAAATTATTTGCCGAAGGAAACCCTTCTGGCATAAAATGTGCATTAGCAAACAAAGGTCTTATTGAAAATGTGTTAAGATTACCCCTTACTAGTGTGAGTAAACAATTGAATGAAGAAATCAAAAGCATGATTCAAAATTTTTAATTTATGTATAACTAAAAACTAACACTATGAAAAGAATAATAAGTTTTACATTGCTTATTGCATTGCTCAGTATTAGCTGGTCCGGATGCAGTCCTAAGAGAGAGGTTCGAAGAATGGATTCAGACACTCAAACAGATTTAAGCGGTCGTTGGAATGACAGCGATTCCAGAATGGTAGCCGAAGCAATGGTGAGCCAGATTTTAGGTGGAAAATGGTTAGAAAGATACAAAGACAAGCATGATAATGAAAGACCGGTGCTAATTGTTGGTTTAATCAGAAACAAAAGCCATGAGCACATTAGTTCTCAAACGTTCATTAAAGATATAGAAAAGGCCATTATTAACGATGGATCGGCAAGGTTGGTTCAGGCTGGAAGCAAAAGAGAAAATCTAAGAGAAGAACGCTCTGATCAACAAGATTTTGCTTCATCAAAAACAGCAAAAGAATGGGGCTTAGAACTAGGTGCAGATTATATGGTTCATGGAGACATCAATTCAATTGTGGATTCATACAGAGATGAAAAAATTGTTTATTATCAGGTAAATCTTGAGCTTTCCAACCTTCAGACAAACGAAATAGTATGGATTGGGGATAAAAAAATCAAAAAATTTATTGAAAACTAATCCCAAAACCTGACAAATAAAAGTAACTAATCATCAAGCATTCATGAAACTAAAGCTTAATCTCAGGAATAGTTTTATTCTTTTCTTTTTATTACTATTTGCCGGGTGTGTCACCTATTATAAGAAACATCAGGAATTCCAGACCGCAGTTACAAACGGAAATCTAAAAAAGGCTAAAACCCATCTTGAAAATGACAAACGGGGAAAAGAAGGAAAAAACAAGTTGCTGCATTACCTAAATCATGGTTATGTTTCATGGATGCTTGATGAATACAAGGAAAGCAATAAGTACTTTGCCGAAGCTGACAGGATGGTTGAAGATTATATAAAAAATTACAGCATGGAGGCGCTTGCTTTAGTTTCCAACCCGGGAGTCAAACCATATAAACCTGAAGATTTTGAGGCTGTAATGCTTCATTATTACACAACCCTTAATTACATTAAACAAAATAACTATGAAGATGCCCTGGTTGAATGTCGCAGGGTAAATATCCGTTTGCAAGAGTTGAACGATAAATACAAAGATCATAAAAATAAGTATCAGCGTGATGCATTTGCACACAACCTGATGGGAATGATCTACGAAGCTGACAATGACTTTAATAATGCATTCATCGCATATCGTAATGCCTATGAAGTTTACAAAGAAGATTATAAGGAATATTTTGGAATCTCAGTACCGGAACAATTAAAATACGATATCTTAAGAACAGCATTTTTAACCGGTTTTAATGAAGAAGTACGCTATTATGAAAAAGAATTCGGGATCGATTACGAATATACACCCAAAGAAAATGGTGAAGTAATTTTCTTCTGGCTAAATGGATTCGGACCTGTAAAAGATGAATGGAGCATTCAGTTCACAAAGGTGCCAAATTCAAGGGATGGTTACGTAACATTGGAAAATGAAGAATTGGATATGTCATTCCCCGTATATATAGGAGACAAAAGCGGCAAAGAAAAACAAGCCTTTAAAGACCTGCGTTTTTTCAGAGTGGCGTTTCCGAAATATGTTGAACGCAAACCTGTGTATTCCAATGCCACCGCAAGCTGTAACAATGAAAAGTATTCTTTTGATATGGCCCAGGACATTAACAAGATAGCCTTCAAGACATTAAAAGACAGGATGCTGCGTGAAATGGGAAATGCTATACTTCGGATTGCCACAAAAAAAGCGTTGGAAGCATTAGCTGATGAACAAGATGAAAATATCGGCACCCTCGTAAATATTATAAATACTGTAACGGAAAAGGCAGACACACGGAATTGGCAAACACTCCCTTATTCAATTTCCTACACCAGAATACCTTTACACGAAGGTGAAAATAAAATTGTATTCAAAACTAACTCACCAAAAGCCCCGCTCAAAAAGAAAGAATATACCTTAACAGGAAGGAAAGGGAAAATTTACTTCAAGTCCCATCACACAATTGAAACACATAAACCGAATATATCCAGATAGCAATCTGTTCGATAAATGTTGATCAGGGCTGTTGAAAAAATGTCCACATAATGTGGAAGAATATCCTTGTTTATTTCATATCAACTGGTATTTTTGGAGCCAAAATATTTTGTTCTTATGATTTTGAAAATACACAGAAACTTTTTACTTATAGCTTTTGTTTTATATATATTAGTAAATTCGGCTTACGCACAAGTGGATACCAATAAGGTGTATGACATGGGTGAAATTGTTGTTAAAGCCCCATACATAAAGAAAGATCCTGCCAGGACTCTTTCTGCATCCAGAATAAAAAAAATGAACCGTATTACCGTTCCGGATGCAATCAACCTGATGCCGGGAATTTCTAAAACCAAAATTGGGAGCCGTAACGAAACAGAGGTCTTTGTGCGTGGTTTTGATCTGCGCCAGGTTCCTTTATTCGTCGATGGCGTTCCTGTATATGTCCCTTATGACGGACACGTAGATTTGGGACGGTTTACTACTTTTAGCCTGTCACAAATACAAGTCTCTAAGGGTGGAAGCTCTGTACTTTATGGAGCAAACACTATGGGCGGGGCAATTAACCTCGTGAGCGAAAAACCAAAAAATACGCTGGAATTAAACGGGGCTGCAGGATGGCTTAGTGGTGGACAACGAGCCAACATCAGTGCAGGTTCAAAGTTTGGAAAATTTTATACTCAGGTGGGATTTTCCCATTACAAGAGAGATCATTACAATTTATCAGACAATTTTGAGCCTACGCATGTCGAAAATGGCGGAAAAAGGGAAAATTCATACAACGAAGATAATAAGCTTAGTTTTAAACTTGGATATGTGCCTGACGAAAGAAGTGAATACTCCGTAAGTTATATCCGCCAGCATGGAGCTAAAGGGAATCCGATTTATACAGGAAATGATACTTTAAATTCTCAGTATAACCGGCCGCGTTACTGGAAGTGGCCTCACTGGGATAAAGAAAGTGTTTATTTCATTTCAAGAACAGGCATGGGTTCGGATAGTTATCTCAAAACACGTTTGTTTTATGATTCTTTTGACAATGAGCTGAATAGTTATGATGATTCCACCTATACCACACAGCAGAAAAGATATGCTTTTACCAGTATTTATGATGATTACAGAATAGGGGGATTAGTGGAGTTCGGTACCGAAAGGTTTAAGAATCATTTTTTAAAACTTGCACTTCATTACAAAAAAGATGTCCACCAGGAATATGGCCCGGAAGACCCGAAGTTGACAATGTCCGATTATACAACATCTTTAGGTGTTGAGGATGCTATGAAGATTACAGATAGAATTAGTATAATCTCCGGGTTGAACTGGAATACAAGAGAAAGTCTTAAGGCAGAAAAACTGGTCAATGATGAAATCTCCTCTTTTCCTTCCAACAAAAGTCAGGCGATTAATGGCCAAATTAATTTTTCCTATAGATTAGATTCAATTCATGGAGAATTGTTTGCCACAGTAGCCAGAAAAACCAGGTTTGCAACACTCAAAGACCGATATTCCTATCGATTAGGCAGGGCATTGCCTAATCCTTATCTCGACCCGGAAAATACAGTTAATTATGAACTCGGCGTTAAGGGCAAGATGTTTCCAGGTGTTAATTTCCGTTCTGCTTTGTTTTACAGCGACATAGATGATGTTATTCAAAGGGTGGATAATGTATCTTATGACAGTGATTTAGACACCTGGCTCGAACAGTATAAAAATTCCGGACGAGCGGCTTTTTACGGGGGCGAAGGAATCATAACTTATCGGATTTTTGACAAACTGAAAGGCAGGCTGAATTATACATTTATAAAAAGAAAAAACTTAAGCAATCCTGATGTTAAATTTACAGATGTGCCGGAACATAAATTCTTTACCCAATTAGAATATAACTTTAACGGTAATTCATGGGCAATGTTAAGTTTTGAATACAATTCGGACAGATACAGCACTACCTATGGAACAATTGCTTCTGAATATTCTTTGATTAACCTAAAAGCCCATACAACAATATGGAAATACATTTCACTCGAGGGCGGCATAAACAACCTGCTTGATAAGAATTATGCTCTTGCAGAGGGCTTTCCCGAACCCGGAAGGAATTATTATTTAACGCTTCGGTTTAGTTA
>JBNJFT010000112.1:0-7677 GCA_051747065.1 Bacteroidota bacterium
GATCCGGATTACTTTAAAAAACAAGAAAAGGAACAAAATGTACTGGAGGAGAAGTATTCCAGGGTTCTTTCAAAATTCAAAGATGGTAAGTATTCTTCTGTAATAAACGATTGTAATTCTCTTACAGAAGAACATGAAGATGAAGAATTCCGGGCCAGGTTAGCTTACTTGAAAGCTTTGTCTGTCGGGAGAACACAGGATATTGTCTCTTTCAGAAAAGCACTTGAAAATGTCACAGAAAACTTCCCCGATATGGAAGTAGCTGAATCTGCAAGCAACACCCTGGACTTTCTTGAAAAAACCGAACTGGAACAAATCAGTTCATATTTTGCAAAGAATAAGGAACAACAAGGTAAACAAGAGGAAGACGAGAAAAGTTCAGAACAGAAAGAAGACGAGGAAAAAGCACAAGAAACAACCAAAGAAGATGCAGAAGAAGAAGAAGAGACGACGTATAGATATCGGGAAGATGATAGTTATTATTTTGTAATTATTGCCAGCACAGAAAATATCGATATTGATAAATTTAAATTTGACCTCATCAACTTTAATCTGGATTATTATTTGCAAAAAGACTATACAACTGCAAGCCAATCCTTCAATGAACACAATACGATTGTAACCGTAAAACGTTTTAAGGATTTGGAATCTGTCAACGATTACTACGGGGTGTTATCCAGACAAGAAGACAGAGTATTTTCCGATATTGACGAGAAAGAATATAAGTATTTTTATGTCTCAGTTAAAAATTATTCAACATTACTTGAAAAAAAATCAATAATTGAGTATATTAAATTTTTTGAAAACAAGCTATTAGACAAAGAAACAGATAAATAATCTTATCCACAAACACGACACAAAAGACGATGAAGAGAGATAGCTTGTTGGCTGGGAAAAACACTCATCTGCAAGTAGACAGAAAGGCTCCCTGGGTTAGAAATCAGGAAACATCAAAGGTAGCGTGTTGTGTATTAATAATGATAAATAATTAACGCAATAAAATGAAAAAAGACACTGTATTATGAATAATACCATCAAAATTCTTTGGGTAGACGATGAAATTGATTTACTAAAGCCACATATCCTCTTCCTTGAAGAAAAAGGATACAGTGTTTATACTGCTTACAATGCCGATGATGCAGTGGAACTAGTTAAAGAAACATTTTTTCATATTATTCTTCTGGATGAACACATGCCCGGAATTAACGGGCTGGAGGTTTTAAGCCAGTTCAAGCAAACAGCTCCTTCTACTCCGGTGATTATGATAACAAAGAGTGAGGAAGAAAACATTATGGAAGAAGCAATCGGTGCTAATATAGATGATTATCTCATTAAACCGGTTAACCCTAAGCAAATTTTATTATCCATTAAAAAAAATATTGAAACAGATAAACTTGTTTCAGAAAAAGCAATTTCAAAATACCAATCAGAATTTCAAGACATTAGCAGATTGATTGAAGACGCAACTCATCATGAGGACTGGAAAGACATATATAAACGACTCATACACTGGGATTTAACTTTCGAAGGAAAAGGCGAAAACAGCATGCAGGAAGTGCTGCGAATGCAAAAAAATGAGGCAAACAATGCTTTCTCAAAATTCATTGCTAACAACTATACATCATGGTTTTCAGAAAAAGGAGAAAAGCCGCTTATTTCTCCAAATATATTCAAAGAAAAAGTGTTCCCTCTCTTAAATGATAACACAAATGTATTTTTCCTTCTTATTGACAATTTAAGGTATGATCACTGGGAGGTTTTGAAGCCATACATCAGCGAACTATTTACTGTTGAAGAAGATGAATTGTACTACAGCATCTTACCAACAGCAACTCAGTAT
The DNA here is from genome assembly GCA_051747065.1 of Bacteroidota bacterium. GTDB lineage: Bacteria > Bacteroidota > Bacteroidia > Bacteroidales > UBA12077 > JAGXLC01. The sequence continues at coordinate 1,841 of JBNJFT010000112.1, forward strand.
TCAAGAAACTCCATTTTTGCCGGGCTTATGCCTCTTGAAATATCTAAAATCTACCCCGATATCTGGTTGGATGATGAAGAATCAGGAGGGAAAAATTTAAAAGAAGAAGCGCTTCTTCAGCATCAAGTTTCCAAATCCGGCCATAATTTAAAATTTTCCTATGATAAGATAAGGCATGCCAGTACAGGTAAAAAAGTATTACAAAATCTGTCAAACTTATTCGAATATAAGCTTTCGGTATTGATTTTTAACTATATAGACATGCTTTCTCACTCCCGGACAGAGATGGATGTTATAAAAGAACTGGCAAATGACGAACCAGCTTATCGTTCCCTTACGCTTTCATGGTTTAAGCATTCACCTTTATATACTTTATTAAAAGAACTGGCAGATAAGAAAATAAAAATAGTTTTGACAACAGACCATGGAAATATCCAGGTTAAAAACCCGGTGAAAGTACAGGGAGACAGAAAGACCACAGTAAACTTACGTTACAAGAATGGCAAAAGCCTTTCCTATAAAAGCAACAAAGTTTTTGGCATTACAGAACCAGATAAAATTCATCTACCCAGCCCCCATGTCAACACAAATTATATTTTTGCCTACAACCAGGATTATTTGGTCTATCCCAATAATTATAATTATTTTGCGAATTATTACAAAAATACTTTTCAGCATGGAGGGATTTCAATGGAAGAAATGTTAATTCCGGTGATTACTTTAGCACCAAAACAGACAATCTAGTTTTTTGTTATGACTAAAGAGCTATATATCAAAGACTTAAAAGACCTCCAGAAAACTGCTAAAGATTTCCTGGAGTTGAATAAGAATAAAAAAAATTTTGCTTTTTATGGAGATCTTGGTGCCGGTAAAACTACACTGATCAAAGCTCTTTGCAACGAATTGAATGTTGTGGACATCGTCACCAGCCCAACATTCTCCTTAATCAACGAATATAAATGCGATGACCTGAGCCCGGTTTATCACATGGATTTCTACAGAATAAAAAATATTGATGAAGCTTATGACATGGGAGTAGAAGATTATTTCTATGACAATAGTTACTGTCTTATTGAATGGCCCGAAAAAATAGAAGATCTTTTACCTCTGGATATTGTTTTCGTTCAAATTTTCGTTCTCGATGATAATACAAGAGTTTTAAAAATTTCTTAATGGGCACCCGGAAACCCATTCTTATTTTATACGTACAAAGAAATTGATTAACCTGAGTTTATGAGCAAAACAGACCATTCCAATTCAAATTTCCCCTTTAGTAGAAGCGGACTTCTTCCACAAGAAGAGATGTTAGAGATAGGGAGAAAACGATCTAATTTGGTAGTGGGGCTCCCTAAAGATGATCTGAGTATAGAAAGCCGGGTAGCTCTGACTCCCGAAGCAGTGGAAATTCTTGTGAATGAAGGACACGAGATAATCATCGAAAGTGGCGCCGGAAATGCTGCTAATTATAAAGATACAGATTATAGCGAAAACGGTGGGTTTATTGTAGAAGATAAAAAACAGGTTTATCAATGTGATGTTATTCTCAGAATCACTCCTCTGGACATAGAAGAGATTGATTATTTAAGAGGTCACCAGGTTGTTTTTTCAGGCTTAAACCTGCCTCAACAGAGTGAAGAATGTATCCGTAAGCTTATGCAAAAAAACGTTATTGCTATAGCTTTCGAATTTCTTCGTGATGAAGACAACAGCTTCCCTGTAATTAGAGCAATGAGTGAAATCGCAGGCACAACTTCTGTTTCTGTAGCCTCTGAGTATTTAAGCAATGCTCATGGAGGAAAAGGTGTCATGATGGGAGGAGTAAGCGGCATCACACCAACAGAAATAATCATATTGGGCGCAGGAACAGCAGCAGAATATGCAATAAGGGCGGCTATGGGATTAGGGGCTTCAATTAAAATTTTTGATAATTCCCTTATAAAATTGCGAAGACTTCAGAAACATTTAAATACAAGGCTATACACTTCTGTCTTTCATCCCAATGTTTTGAAAAAAGATCTGGCAACTGCCGATGCTGTCATTGGGGCTATATATCAGAAATACAACACACCACAATTTCTTATTGATGAAAATATGGTTCAACAAATGAAGGAAGGGTCTGTAATTGTTGATCTAAGTATTGACCAGGGTGGCTGCATTGAAACATCAAAACCGAGAACGCTGAAAAACCCTTCTTTCGTCAAATACGGTGTGATCCATTATTGTGTTCCCAATATAGCGGCTCGAGTGGGCAGGACTGCATCTATAGCTTTAAGCAACGTATTTTCTCCAATGTTACTGGAAATGGGCGAATATGGCGGAATAAATAATTACCTGAAAGAAAAGCGAGGACTTAGAAATGGTGTCTATATTTATAATGGCATATTGACGAGCAATCAATTAGGAGAGAAATTTGGAATTCCTTCCAGGGATATTGATTTGTTAATGGCAGCATTTTAACAAGTAATGCAATAATTCAAAATCCTTAACCGTTTTCATATTAGTTGATTATAGATTCTATGTTGTTTAAAATAAATGAAATTGATAAATATTTTTTGATAATACATGTAGATTTGTGTAATTTTAGCCCCAGAAAAAAATAAAAAAAAATATGGAACGAAAAAAGACAAACAAAGCTAACCTTGAAAGCAAAAAGGGCATATTCTTAATGTTTGGTTTTGTAGTAACCTTGAGTTTAGTCCTGCTGGCTTTTGAGTGGACCACCAGGCCAGAAAAAGCAGAAGGCTTTCAAGAGGATGATACGGAAGAACTTGAGCAAGACGATGTGCCGGTTACAAGGCAAGAACAGAAAAAAGAGCCGCCACCGCCACCAAAAACTCAAGAAGTAATTAACATCGTAGATGATGATGTGGAAATAGAAGACGAACTTGTTCTTGAAGAAACTGAAGCAGATCAGGATACAGAAGTATCTACTGATGCTTTTGCTGAAGAGGAAGAAGAAGAGGAGGAAGAAAAAGTTTTTGTTAGAGTGGAAAATATGCCGGAATTTAGAGGAGGGGGCATTAATTCTTTTCGAAAATGGGTTCAGCAAAACCTTGACTACCCGAATGTTGCAGCCGAAAACGGCATTGAAGGAACTGTTTACGTACGTTTTGTTGTAGACACTGATGGTTCCATTACAAATGTTCAGGTACTTAGAAGTGTTGACCCATCACTCGACGAAGAAGCAATTGCAACTGTAAAATCAGCTCCGGAGTGGGAGCCGGGATCGCAAAGAGGAAAACCCGTAAGAGTTCAGTTTAATTTACCAATTGTTTTCCAACTACAGTAATCTATCGATTTTCAATACAAAAACCCCGAATCAAATTTAATTCGGGGTTTTTTATATGCGATAGGTAGGCATTTTCATAAGTAGGCACATTCAGAAGTAGAGGTAAATATTAAAAAGACCATCAATTAGCAAATGAGTAGGCAGTAAGCACTCTGCAGCAGGCAGTGAATATGCAGCATGTAATGGGGCAGTTTCAGAAGTAGAAGTAAATATTAAAACACTCATCAATTAACTGAGAAGTAGATAGTATTTAGTAGTTAGTGAATGGCATAAGATGCTTTTTATGAGCAGTTTAAATGAATGACGTGAAAAGCAATGAACGTGAAAGCTTTCAAATTGAAAATTGAGAGGTGACTCATTTCCATATATTTCTATTTCTGCGGTAACACAGCTTTTTTCTATTTTTGATTGTTTTCGAGGTCGTAAAAGTTAAATAGATTTTTCATATGCAGGTATTTTATATTATCTCATTGCTAGCCAAGAAATGAATTCTATAGCCTTTAACTGTTGCCAAATCGCAACTAACTACTGGCTACTAACTACTTTTCTTTCAGCTAAAAAAATGTGTTTCTAAGATTATCTTCTACTTCTGAATCTGCCTAAGTAGCTGCCTACTTTATTCAAAGTTATCTCCTGCCTCTGAAATTGCCTATACAACAGACTTCCCAGCAACAGTCAGGGCGGATGCGCCAAAAAACATAGGTTTGTGTTTAACAGAACTAAAGCCATGTTTTACCAATAAAGCTTCTAATTCGCCAGGCGTATAAAAATTTTTAGCCGAATAAGCAAGATAGTGGTAAGCACCTTTCGATTTTGACAATTTCCCTCCAAGGCCTGAAACAATGTAGTTAAAATAAGCATGAAAAATAGCCCGGATAATCTTATTTTTAGGTTGACTGCTTTCGACAATTACAAATTTTCCACCAGGCTTTAGAACTCTTAAAACCTCTGATAAATAAAGATAGGTGTTTGGATTCTTAAAGGTTATATTCCGGAAGGCAAAAGAAATGCCTACAATATCAAAGTAATTATCCTGAAATGGCATCTCAGCCGCATCTCCTTCAATAAAAGAAACATTCTCGAGCGAATACTTTTTCGCTTTTTTTCGAGCTACATCCAGCATTGATCCACTAAAATCATAACCGGTAACCTGGATATCATTTTTCTTTTTAGCAAGCCTGACGGCTAAATCACCAGTCCCTGTGCCCATATCCATTACAATATCAGGGTTCTCCTTTAAAATAGCTTTCGCAGCCTTTTTCCTCCAAATCTCATCAAGACGAAAGGTTAAAAGACGGTTTAAAAAATCATAATTACTAGGAACCTGGTTAAACATCTTTTGTAAAGGCTTTCCCTTTGCCTTCATTTCAGAAACAGCTAAGTTTTTACTTGTACTCATAAACGTCTTTTGGCTTTTAAATAAAATAGAACAATTGCTATCCAAAATGTATTAATCGATAGAAACAAAGTTATTCCGTTTTAACGGGGAGAAGGATATTTTGTTCACTTTTCTTCCAGATAATTCTTCAGGATTGACAGGAGGGATTCTTTATCAATGGGTTTCGTATAGTAATCGCTTGAACCTATCTCAATTGCTTTTTCTTTATCACCACTCCATGCGTATGCAGTTTGTACAATTATAGGAATTTTCTTGTCCTTATTACGTATCTCCCGAATAATGTCAAATCCACTTTTACCTGGTAATTTTAAATCAAGAAGTATAAGATCAATTTCAGGATGATTCATATAATTTTTCATCCCTTCAGTGCCATCAGAACACGGAATGAGCTTAGCCCGTGTAGGCGCCAAAACTTTATCAATAAAATACCGGTTCGCCTCATCATCTTCAATGAGTAAAATCGTCTTGTTGCTCCAATCGAAAAGAACACTGTCTTCTTCTTTTTCCTTAGCCGATTGGTAAGGCAGGGTAAAATGAAATTCAGATCCTTTGTTAATTTCTGATTCCACCCATATTCTGCCTCCGTGTTCTTCAACTATTCGTTTGACAATTGCCAACCCTAATCCTGTCCCCTTCTCTCCTTCAGTACCCGGTGAAGAAATTGTCTGGAATGGCTGAAAAAGTGTTGCCTGCTTATCTTCAGGAATCCCTTTTCCCTGATCCTGAATTGCAACTTGTACTTTTTCTCCTTCCAAATGTATTTTTATGAATACTGAAGAACCAGGAAATGAAAACTTTATAGCATTATTTATCAGATTATTAAAAACCTGCTCCACCTTATTTTTATCAGCCTCAACATATATAATTCCGGGGTTAAAGTCAACATGTAATTCAATTTTCTTTTTCTCTGCCAACGTTTGATTTAATTCCATGTTCTTTCTGACTAGTTCTATCAGGTCAAACGTCTCTTTATTCAACTCCATTTTACCGGATTCAATTTTAGATACATCAAGCAAGTCTTCAATTAAGCCCAACATAAACTGAGACGTCGAGTAAATCGTATCAAGAAACTGCTGGTACTTCTCCGGAAGTATCCCCGAAGTTTTCTCAGTCAAAAATTGAGAATAACTTTGAATAACAGCTAGTGGG
>JBNJFT010000113.1:0-7598 GCA_051747065.1 Bacteroidota bacterium
GATCAATAATTTTTATGTAATTTTCCACCTGAATTTTGTAGTTTGAAAGCTAATATTAGAACAATTCTATGGAAATAAAGCGTTATTCCTGCCTTGAAGGGGCAAAGCAGGCCAGAGGAGTTACATTAATCGTAGATGTGTTTCGTGCCGGGAATACGATCTTGTCGTGTTTTCAAAAGTTGGTGGAAGCGGTTATTCCGGTTGGTGATTTGAAAAGAGCGTATGCATTAAAAGAGAAACATCCGGATTATTACCTTGCAGGTGAGCGGAACAGTTTCCCCCCGGAAGGTTTCGATTTTGGCAACTCACCTTCAGACGTTTCTGATTTTAATCTGGAAGACAAAACCGTTATCTTAACTTCTTCTGCTGGTACACAGGGGATTGTCCATGCCGAAAAAGCTTCACGGATTTTTATCGCTACTTTTGGCAATGCTCAATTTATCGTGAATCATATAACTAAATTAAATCCCGAAATTGTCAGCCTTGTGGCTATGGGATTTGGTTCAGAGGAGAAAGCAGAAGAGGATGAAACTTGTACCTGGTATCTCGAGCAGAAGCTAAAAGGAAAACAAGTTGATTTCCGGCTACTGAAAGAAAAGTTGTTACAAAGTGAAGGCGCAGAACGTTTGCGGCGTATAGGGAAACGTGATGATCTTGAAATTTGCTTAAAACCGGATGTGTTTCATTATATTCCGGAATATGATTTTCAGCGAAGGGTTCTGTTTAATACCTTTTTCCCCGGAAATTGAAAATTGAATAGCTCAAACTTTTTTTTTAAAACCAGTGTTTTAACCTAAAATAACGATTTATGCTTTATTTAACGACCCTATTAAATATTACCTTTCCGCTTGAAAATCCGGTCATGATATTTGCACTGGTTTTAGTCATTATTTTGTTAGCGCCTACCTTATTTCGAGCGATTAAGATACCTGAAATTATTGGCTTAATACTGGCTGGAGTACTTGTGGGCCCCAATGGCCTTAATCTGCTCTCTGAAGAACTTGAATTTTCAATCTTTGGAACCATTGGTCTGTTATACCTGATGTTTTTGGCAGGACTGGAAATCGATATAAAGGATTTTAAAAAAAATAAGGAAAAAGGTATTTCATATGGAGCGCTTACTTTTCTGATTCCTTTTAGTTTAAGTTATGTCGTTTCTTATTATTTGCTGGACTTTTCATTACTGGCATCGTTGTTAATTAGTAGCATGATTTCCACCCAAACACTTGTTTCTTACCCAATAGTCAGTCGCTTAGGGATTTCAAACAGTCGTAGTGTTAATGTGAGTATTAGCGGAACTATTATTGCAGACACTATTGCGTTGCTCATGCTGGCGGTTATAGCAGAATCTGCTGTGGGTGAAATCAATTTCTTTTTTTGGGTCAAATATATAGGTTATTTTGTTGGTTTTCTTTTTGTAGTTAATTGGGTTTTTCCTCGTCTTAGCAAGTGGTTCTTTAGAAATTATGATGGATACAGCAGTCTGGAATATATATTCGTTCTGACTATCGTATTTGTTTCTGCAGTTATCGCGGAATTTGCTCATATTGAGCCTATTATTGGCGCATTCTTCGCAGGTTTAGCTCTTAACAGGCTTATTCCTAAGGGTTCACCCCTGATGAACAGGATCGTATTCATCGGCCACACACTGTTTATTCCCTTCTTTCTTATCAGTGTGGGTATGCTGGTTAATCTCAAGGTTCTTTTTCAGGGCAATGCAATCTTATGGGTTATATCCGTTTTAGTGGCTGTAGCAATGGTAAGTAAGTTTCTGTCTGCATACATTACACAGAAATTATTTAAATTTACGAATAACGAGCGTAATTTGATTTTTGGATTGACCAATTCAAGAGCCGCGTCTGCAATTGCTATCATCATAGTGGGGTATAATATGGATATTGTCCACGAAACTACGATGAATGCCACAATAATCCTGGTGCTTTTAACCTGCCTGGTGAGTAGTTTTGTAACTGAAAGAGCAGGGAAGAATATTGCTGTTGCAAGGGAGAAAGAAGACGATATCAAATCCAGACCTGAAGAACGTATCTTAATTCCAATATCCAATCCATCAACAATTGATAAACTGGTTGCTTTCGCTTTAATTATTAAAGATGATTATGTGGATCAGCCTATTTATCCGATCAATATTGTCGAGGACGATGTAGATGCTGAAAACAAAGTTCATTCCTATTCCAACATGCTTGAATCAGCAAGAGAGCATGCAGCTTCTACTGATCAGTTTGCTGAAATCATTACAAGAGTTGATACAAATGTAGCTGATGGTATTTCTCGAACTGTTAAGGAATTGATGGCTAACAAAGTAGTGATTGGCTGGCATGATAAAACACCAACCAGGGATTTTTTCTTTGGTTCTTTGTTGAGCAACTTATTGAGGAAGACGGGCAAAACAATTTATGTAGTAAGAATTAATTCATCTGTTAGTCTCATTAATAAAATTCATTTATTAATGCCTCCAAATGCTGAATATGAAGACGGCTTTTTTGAATGGGTGTCAGATATATGCGATATTTGCATTCATACAGACAGCCAGATGGTATTCTGGGGCTATTCAGGTACTCACAAATGGATTCAGCATTACCTGGATAAACAAACGAAATCTTTTGATGTCATTTATCATAATGCAAGGTGTGTTGAGATGCTTAGTGAGCTTTCTGACACCATAGAAGAAGAAGACTTATTGGTAGTGATAAAGGCACGAAAAGGTACTGTTTCTTATAGTAAAGATATGAAGCAGATACCTGAAAAACTTGATCAGCATTATGAAAATAATAATATCGTGGTTGTTTACCCGGAACAGCAGGTTAAATACAATGAAGCCGTGGAAATTCAGGTATAGCCTTGTCGGGAATATCTCGGGTTCCATGCTTTTAAAATCTTAAAATGTCAAAATTGACGAAAATAAATCATTAGAAATCAAACTGTTAATTAAACTTTATCAAAATGAAACAATCATTTCAATTTTGGTGTTATACTTAATAACAGTACCCTATTATGATTTTATTTTTATGAATGGATTTAACCTGAATAATTCAGGTTAAATTGGTATATAAGTTATGTTGTAAATTTTGCCGGATATAAAAAGGTAGGTGGAGGGTGTATAATTATTTTTATCAGGGGATATATTTGAAGAAAATTTATTATTTTGTCTCCTTAAATATTACATTGAACATATGTGTATATTTAAATATATTCAATGCCTTTTTTAAGAAAAACTAAATGAAACTGATAAAGGGATTTAATTACATAGGAAATTCAGTATTAGATAACATTCGTTAAGGTGAACTGGGATTAAGTTTTAACATAATTATTTAAGTATTTAAAAGCATCTATGCAGAAGGATAAAAAACTCAAAAAAGAACTGGGCCTTTTCAGCGTTTTTGCAATGAGCACAGGAGCTATGTTTAGCAGTGGTTTCTTCCTGTTGCCGGGCATTGCAGCACACTATACCGGCCCTTCCGTATTCCTGGCCTACTTTATCTCCGGGTTGTTGATTATACCTCCCATGTTGAGTTTTGCAGAAATTACAACAGCAATTCCAAAGGCAGGCGGAGCTTATTACATAATTGACAGGACATTTGGCCCTTTGGTCGGAACAGTAGGTGGAGTAGGAACTTATTTGGCGCTGGTGCTTAAATCAGCTTTTGCTTTGATCGGTATTGGAGCCTATAGCTCGTTGGTTTTTGACATCCCAATAAAGCCTGTAGCGGTTATATTAACTGTGTTTTTTGCCTTCATTAATATTATGGGGTCAAAAAAAAGTTCGTGGATACAGAATTTATTTGTTATTCTCCTTGTATCTGTGTTGGGACTAATAATTGTAGACGGAATGTTTCAGTTTGCCGGGGATAACTCTTTGTCTCTGAGCAAGAATAGCAATTTTTCTCCTTTTCTTGATGATGGAATTGCAGGATTACTGGCTACTGTGGGCTTCGTTTTTGTATCGTATGCCGGACTCACCAAAATTGCCAGTGTTGCAGAAGAGATAAAAAAGCCGGAAAGGAATATTCCGTTGGGAATGATCCTTTCACTTTCAGTTACCATATTGATATATGTACTGGGTACCTTCCTTATGGTTGCATTTATTGACAAAGAAAATTTTGCTCAAGACCTTACGCCTGTTGCAACTTTAGCCTATCATACCCTTGAGTGGCTCCCCTCGAGGGTTACATTGATTATTGTTGTCCTTGCGGCTATGGCAGCATTTGCTTCTACAGGTAATGCAGGTCTTATGTCATCATCCCGCTATCCCTTGGCGATGGCACGTGATAAAATTTTACCTCCTATATTCGGTAAAGTTGATAAAAGATTCCGCGTTCCTGTTTTTTCTATCATAATTACCTCTTTGGTGATGATCATTATCATACTTTTCGTTAGTGAGGAAGGTATAGCCAAGATGGCCAGTGCATTTCAGCTACTGATATTTTTCTTTATTAATCTTGCTGTGATCGTATTCAGAAACAGTAAAATAGAATCTTACGACCCTGGGTTTATGTCTCCTTTTTATCCATGGGTGCAGGTTTTTGGCATGTTTTCATCTTTTGTTCTTATTGTTTATATGGGATGGGGACCTACACTTTTTTCTTTTCTTTTAATAATCATTAGTATCATCTGGTATAATTATTACGTAAAAGGAAAGGTGGGTAGGAAAGGTGCTGTATATCATTGGTTTGCTTTGCTGGGGCAGCATAAATACGATCAAATTGAAAATGAATTTCTCTATATTATAAAAGAAAAAGGACTACGCGAAGAAGATAAATTCGACAGACTCGTTACCGATGCAGAGGTGATTTTCTTGAAGAAAGGAGTGTTAGCACTAAAACGAAGATCTTTTGATGATTTGGTAGAAAATATTTCCTTGGAGATTGCCGACAAGTATAAATTACCCAAACAAGAGATTATTGATGAATTTTTCAGAACGAGTCCTTTTGACACAGAATTGGTGATCCCGCAAATTTCCATTTCGTTTGCCTCATGCGCAAAAGTATCAGAACCTTTTACTTATATAGTCTTGTCTGAAAAGGGTATAAAAAAGGATGTCACCAAGCATGGGATATCTTCAACCGACAGGATTCATGTTTTCTTTTTTATTGTTGCGCCGAAAGAAAATAATAAGCTGTTGCTGAGAATATTGTCTCGTTTGATGGATATTACTGAAAGAGATAATTTCCTTGAGGTACTTTTGTCCAAGAAGTCGGCCCGGGAAGTGAAGGAGTATTTACTCCATGATGAAAGATATATTAGCATCGTACTGGATGAGAACTATCCCGTACACAGGCGCTTCCTGAACCGTAAGATAAAGGAAATTGATGTGCCCAATGGTATTTTAGTGGCTATCATAGAGAGAGGAGATGAGACCATCACCCCGGATGGGGACACAATGTTGCTTCACAACGATGTGGTAACCATAATTGGGAAACCAGATCGGCTGAAATTATTCAAAGCCAAGATGAAAGAGCTTGAAAGAAAGGCCGGAAGATAAATTTAAAAGGAACTACTAAAATCAAAAAAGGGAAAGTTGCTTGATTCAACCCCTGTTTTTAATCCGGATACTCTTGAAAAACTGATTTCTTTTGCTATTATTATTAAGGATGATAATTCAGATCAACCCCTTTATCCGATTAATATTATAGAAGATGATAACCGGGCTTCCGAAAAGATAAAAAGTTACACATCTTTACTTGAGACTGCTAAAGAACAGGCATCTTCAACAGATGTGCTGTCAAAAGTTATTACCCGCATTGATACCAATGTGGCGGATGGAATTTCAAGAGCAATAAAAGAACTAAGTATTAACAAAGTAGTTTTAGGGTGGCATAAAGAAACACCAACGAAAGATTTCTTTTTTGGTTCACTGCCTAATAACCTTCTTCAGAAAACGGGAAAAACCGTATATGTATCCCGCATCAATTCAGCTGTGAATTTGATCAATACAATCCATGTTTTAATGCCGCCAAATACTGAGTATGAAGTAGGTTTTTATGAATGGGTTTCAGATATCTGTGATATTTGCGGACATACCGGCAGTCAAATGGTTTTCTGGGGATATGAAGAGACTCACGAAAAACTCAAACAGTTCTTTGAGAAAAGCAGCAAAAAATTTGATGTTGTGTATCGACAAGCAAAGTGTCTTGAGATGTTGGCTATCATTTCGAAAAAGCTTGAGAATGAGGATTTGTTGGTTGTTGTAAAGGCCAGGAAGCAAACAGTTTCTTACAATAAAGATATTGCGCAAATTCCCGAAAAACTCGATCAGCTATTTCCGGATAATAACATTGTGGTTGTTTATCCTGAACAAGAAATTAAATATCAGGATGTGATAGATGTACAGGTATAGAGCTTGCCGGAAGAGCCTGTTGATAAGGTACTTTTAAAAGAGATTAAATTACTGCTATAGGGTATTGTAGGTGTTTTCAGATTTCGCGTTAATTATCGGAAGAAGAATCCCTGCCCGCTGAATCAAAGTATGAAGAATGAAGCAGGAAGTAAAACGCTGCCGACACTGTATACTCTCTTATTAGCTGATGATCATTCATAAATTATCTTCTGCTTCTGAAAGTGTCTATATGATTGACCAGTTGCCGAAACAGTTTACAATTTCCTGTAAACAAAATGCATGATAAGGGTGAAGGTGATTGGGATAAGTGTTAATAAACCGGCAGTTAAAAATACAGTCTGGAGGTTAGACTGGCCAAGTATCGTTCCAAAAAGAGGAGGAGAAGCGGTTTGTCCTATATAAGTCATTATTGTGAAGCCCGAAACAATTCCTGCCCTCAGGTGAGAGGAAACCAATTGTGTGACGACAGTATTCAATGCAGGAAAAACCAACCCAAAACCAATTCCCCATACGATAACGCAAGCTAAGAGAAATATAAAATTCAAAGCAAGTGAAATAAGGAATAATCCGCTGCCGCAAAAAAGGAACCCGATCGTAATGATCTTGTAGATTTTAAAACGGTAGAACAGCTTTCCTGACTGAGAAGCAGTGATAGCAGCTATGGCAGAGCCTACAGAAAGCATCAGACCTGTATATGTGGTTGAAAGTTCTAGTTCCTCGACAATCAGGATAGGTGCATAAACAATCAGGCAGTATAGGAAAATAAAAATAAAGAAGTTGGAAATATAAACCCATTGCGTTTTTCTATCTTTAATTACCAGAAAGATGGATTTAAAATAGTCTTTTAAAGTTGACTGACTTAATGTCTCGTTGAGATTTAGCCGCAAACTGACCATTAAAGCAAGAGGAAGCGCAAGAACATAAATATAAAAAGGATAAAACCAGGTAAGTGTAGCGACAGCACCGGATAAGAATGGAATTCCTGCATTAACAAGAGACTGGGCGCTGCTGCGGTAGCCCATTGCGACTGCCCTGGCTTTTTCTTTGAAAATATCCCCGATCAAAGTAACCCCAAGGCTCATCATGCCTGCAGCCCCTATTCCCTGTAGGCCTCTTAGAATGAGTATCCCGTAAAAATCTTTCGTAAAAGCAATACTGAAACCACTAATTCCATAGAGGATGATAGCAGGCATCAATACACGCTTCCTTCCCAACCGGTCAGCCAGTACACCGTGGAAAGGGG